>DASSGC010000182.1:0-27444 GCA_035693765.1 Acidimicrobiales bacterium | reverse complement strand
CGAACCGCATCGCCTACAAGAACCGCCAGCGGATCGCCCCGTTCTACGTGAAGAACGAGCACGGCATCCCCGACGTCGCGCAGCGCGTCCACTGGGACTCCGCCTGGGCCCAGGCGATCGGCAACCCGATGGCCTACGACTACGGGGTGATGCGCGACTGCCACCTGTCGCACTTCATCACCGACTGGATGGGCGACGATGGCTGGCTCGTGCAGCAGAGCAGCGAGATCCGCAAGTTCAACTACGTCGGTGACACGCACATCATCACCGGTGAGGTCGTCGGCAAGCGGATCGAGGACGGCCTCTGCCTGGTCGACATCGAGATGCGCGGCACCAACCAGCGCGACGTCGTGACCTGCCCGGGCAAGGCCACCGTCGCCCTGCCCAGCCGCGAGCACGGCGCGGTCGTGCTGCCCCAGGCGCCGGCCGAGCTCAGCCAGCAGGCCGCCGAGCGGCTCCAGCGCCACGGGGAGATCGCTCGCGAGCGCAGGGCGAAGGGCACGACGTGACCACCTCGACCGAGCCCCGTACCCTCGCCGAGGAGGTCCGCGCCTGGGTGGAGGAGAGCTGGAGCCTCGACCTGACGGTGCGGGAGTGGTGGCGCCGCCTCGTCGAGGCGGGCTACGCGTACCCCACCTGGCCGGCGGGGGCCGGCGGCTCTGGTCGCTCCTCCGCTGAGGCCCGCACGATCACCGGCGTGCTGGCCGAGCACGGCGTGGTCGGACCACCCACCGGCCACCTGGCCGCCCACCTGGCGGCGCCCACGATCCTGGCCCACGGCACCCCGGAGCAGATCACGGAGCTGGTGCGGCCGATCGCCACGGGCGAGGCGGCGTGGTGCCAGCTCTTCAGCGAGCCCGGGTCGGGCTCCGATCTGGCCAGCATCGCCACCCGCGCTGAGCGTGACGGCGACGAGTGGATCGTCAGCGGGCAGAAGATCTGGAACTCCGCCGCCGACCGGTCCGACATGGGCATGCTCCTCGCCCGCACCGACGTCGACCAGCCCAAGCACCATGGCATCACGTATTTCGCCATCGACATGCTCCAGCCCGGCGTCGAGGTGCGGCCGCTGCGCGTGATGGACGGGACCGCGCCGTTCTGCGAGGTCTTCCTCACCGAGGCGCGGGTGCGGGCCGACCACCAGATCGGCGCGCTCGACGAGGGCTGGCGGGTGGCCCAGACCACCCTCGCCAGCGAGCGGAGCATGGTGGCCGGTGGCGGCGTCAGGGGCCTCTACCCCGGGGCCTCGGGCAGCATGGGCGACCTCGACCGGACCGTCGGCGAGGTCATCGAGCGGACCCGGGCCCAGGCCGCGAGGCGCAGGAGCTCGCTGCGCTCGGGCGCCGTGCCCGCGGCGGTGATGGTCGACCTCGCCCGCCAGTGCGGTCGGGCCGCCGACCCCGTCATCCGCCAGGAGCTGTCCTGCTACTGGAGCCAGGTGAAGGTGAACGGCTGGACGATGCGGCGCAGCGCCGCCGCCGGCGGCCGGCTCACCGGTGCCGACGGGTCGATCGCCAAGCTCACCACGGCCCGCATCTGCCAGCAGTCGCGCGACCTCGCCTACCGGATCGCCGGTGCGCAGCTGCTGTTGCAGGGACCCGGCTCGCCGATGGGCGGCGACCTCCAGCGGGTCGGCCTCGCCAGTCCGGGAAACCGGCTCGGCGGTGGTACCGACGAGATCCAGCTCAACGTGCTCGGCGAGAAGGGCCTCGGCCTCCCCCGTGAGCCCGACAGCAGCAAGGACCTCGCCTACCGCGACCTCCGCGTGGGCACCCAGCGCCGGCCCTGACGGTTGCCGGCGCGGTCCCGGGGCGCTGCGCGCGGACCGCAGGCGCAGGCACGGTGGGGGAGACCCGTCAGGCCTCGGTGCCGGAGCCCTTCTGGGCGCGGGCGATGCGCTCCATGGACACCGCGATCTGGTTCTCCGTCTCGTTGGCGAAGAGGTAGCGGCGGCGGTCGGCGTCGTCCTCGGCCTGGTTCAGGTTGTCCTTCACCCGGGCCAGCACCGCCCCGGACATCCGTACGAGGCGCTGCGCGATGGCCATCGTGTGGTCGCGCAGGCCCGCGGCCGGGACGACGGCGTGCACCATCCCCTTGGCGAGTGCCTCCGCGGCGCTCAGCCGGTCGTTGAGCAGGTAGAGCTCCCGCGTCACCGCGGTCCCCAGGATGCGGGTCCAGAAGACGGTGCCGCCGTAGTCGCCGGAGAGCCCGTTGGGGGCGAAGCCCGCGGAGAAGACGGCGTCGTCGGACGCGTAGCGGAGGTCGCAGGCGGCCGCGAGGCTCAGCCCAGCCCCCACGGCCGGGCCGCCGACCATCGCGATCGTCGGCTTCGGCATGAGGTGCAGGAGCATGGCGGCGTGGCTGTCATGGCGCGCCAGGTCGCCCTCCAGCGCCTTGGGTGGGACGCCGAGCTCCATGCCCGGGCCCCCCGACCCCTTCACGTCACCGCCCGAGCAGAAGCCGCCGTGCCCGCCGTCGGGGGCCGCTCCGGTGAGCACGACGACCTTGACGGCGGGGTCGGCCGCCATCTGCTTCACCGCGGTGTCGAGCGCCGCGACGAGCTCGCCGTTGAGGGCGTTGCGCCGCTCGGGGCGGTTCATCGTGACGACGCCGACCTGGTCGACGACCTCGGTGAGGAGGACGGGTGGCTGGAAGGGGGCGACGTCGGACACGAGAGCCTCGTTTCGCAGAGCGCGGAATTGAGGGTACTGTATAGGCCCATCCGCGACGAGGGGGACCGGTGCCCATCCAGCTCGATCTGACCGAGGAGCAAGCGCTCTTCCACGAGACCACGGCACGGTTCATCGAGGCCGAGCTGCCTCGCGAGCGCACCCGTTCCTTCCACGACCGGCCCGAGAGCTTCGACCGTGGCTGGCTGACCACGGCGGCCGAGCTCGGGTGGTTCTCCATGCTCGTCCCCGAGAACGACGGTGGAGGCAGCGTGAGCGGTCACCCGATGGCCGACGCCGCCCTGATCGCCGAGGAGCTGGGTCGCCAGGTGCAGCCCGGGCCCTTCATCCCGATGAACGTGGCCCTGGCGGCGATCGCGGCCCACGGCGCCGCCAGCCGCAAGGCCGAGCTCCTCCCGGCGGCCATCGCCGGGCAGGACGTCGTCGCCTGGGCCTTCGCCGACGACCGCGGCGAGTGGGATCTCGGCGCGGACGCTGCCGTCACCGCCCGCGACGGCGGCTACGTGGTCTCCGGCGTGCGAGGCTACGTGCAGGACGCCGGCCAGGCCGACTGGCTGCTGGTGACCGGCAACCTCGACGGCGACCCCGTGCAGCTGCTCGTGCCCGCCGGGGCCGCCGGCCTCAGCCTCGAGCCGTTGGCCACGCTCGACCTGTCGCGCCGGATGGCCCACCTGCGCCTGGTCGACGTCGAGGTCCCGGCCGACGCGGTCGTGCACGGCGGAGCCGGGGCCCTCGAGCACATGCTGCAGCGGGCAGCCGTCCTGGCCGCGGTGGAGACGGTCGGCGCCATGGACGCCCTGTTCACGATGACCGTCGAGTACTCCAAGGACCGCATCGCCTTCGGGCGACCGATCGGCTCCTTCCAGGCGCTCAAGCATCGCATGGCGGACCTCGCCCTCGACCTCGAGACGGCCAAGGCGGCCGTCACCGCCGCGGTCGCCGCCCTGGACGACGGCCGCGGCTCGGCCGAGGAGGTCGTGAGCATGGCGGCGGCCCATGTCGGCGAAGTCGGCAACAACCTGGCGCAGGAGTGCCTCCAGATCCACGGCGGCATCGGGTACACGTGGGAGCACGACCTCCACCTGCTGATGCGCCGGGTGCAGGCCAACAGCGTCCTCTACGGCACGCCCACGTGGCACCGGGAGCGGGTGTGCGCCGTCCACGGCCTCGGCGAGGGAGCAGCCAGGTGAGCACCGACATCCACGACCTCGACGCCTATCGCGACCAGGTCCGTGCCTGGCTGGCCGGGAACCTCCCCGAGCGCCGGGGGGCCGCCCTGCGCACCGCCCACGAGATCTCGCCCGACCAGCTGGAGGTCGACCGCGCCCTGCAGGCCAGGGTGTACTCGGCCGGCTACCTCGGCATCACCCTGCCGACCGAGTATGGCGGCCAGGGCCTCACGAGCGGCCACCAGCGCATCTGGAACGAGGAGTCCGCCCGCTTCGCCGTGCCGATGCCCGGCGGCATCGCCAGCGCGGTGACCTTCGGCATCGTGATCCCCACGCTCCTGGCTCACGCCGGCGAGGAGCAGAAGCGGGCCTGGATCCCCAAGATCCTGAGCGGCGAGGAGATCTGGTGCCAGCTGCTGTCCGAACCGGGAGCGGGATCCGACCTGGCCGGGATCCTCACCAGGGCGACCCGCGACGGCGACGTGTGGGTCATCAACGGCACCAAGGTCTGGTCGTCGGGCGCCCTCGCCGCCGACTTCGGCATCTGCCTCGCCCGTACCGACTGGGACGCCCCCAAGCACCGGGGTCTCACCTGGTTCAAGGTTCCCCTGCGCGACCCGGCGGTCACCGTCCGGCCCGTCCGGGAGATCAACGGCTCCGCCGAGTTCTGCGAGGAGTTCCTCGACGACGTGGCGGTGCGTGACGAGATGGTGATCGGCGGAGTGAACGACGGCTGGCCGATCGCCAACACGATGCTGACCGCCGAGCGCTCCGGCGGCGCCGGGTCAGCCGGCGGGGCCGCCGCCCTGATGCCACCTGCCCGGAAGGGACTGGCGCCCGACCTCGTGAAGCTCGCCACCGACCGGGGGCTCGAGAACGACGCCGCCACGCGGCAGCTCATCGCCAGGGGCCACATCAGCGACTGGCTGCAGGGTCAGCTCGTGAGGCGGGTCGGCGCCGCGATGCTGGCGGGCAAGGTCAACCCGACCGCGGTGTCGCTGATCAAGCTGCGCACCGGCATCGCCGATCCTGCGCGGGCCGCCATCGCGATGGAGATCGCAGGCCGGGCCGGCATCGCCTGGCCCTCCGACGACCAGGCGGCCAGCGAACCGGCCGTCAACTTCCTCAACGGCCGGATCTACTCCATCGCCGGTGGCAGCAACGAGATCCAGCGCAACATCATCGGCGAGCGGCTCCTCGGCCTGCCGCGGGAGACCAGCGTGGACTCCGACAAGCCCTTCCGTGACGTCCTGCGCGACGCCAAGTCCTGGGGCACGAAGCCGAGCCGCTGAGCGACCTCGCCATGGGGCCGCTGCGCGTCGCGCCCCTCAGGCCGCCGGGCCCGTCCAGCGGAAGCGCATCATGGCGTAGTCGTCGCCGAGGGGCTCGAACGCCACCTCGACCGTGTCGCCGATCTTCACCGCTTCGGGGTCGCAGTCGAAGATGTTGCCCATGAGGCGGGCGCCGGCGCCCTGGGTGCCGTCGACGTCGATGATCCCCGCCACGTAGGGGACCACGTCTTTCAGGCCCGGGTGGAGCGGGTGCCGGACGACCGTGAACGTGTAGACCGTGCCGGTGCCCGGCAGGTCGACCCACGTGAAGGCCGTACCGAGGCACTCGAAGCAGTACGGCTTGGGTGGCACGTGGAAGGTGCCGCAGTTGTCGCAGCGGTAGCCGACGAGTCGTCCCTCGCGGGCGGCATCCCAGAACGGCTGGGTGCGCTCGTCGGCGAAGGACTGCGTGAGGGTGGGCGGGTAGAGGCCCTGGGCGGTGTCGGACATCGCTACCTCCGGAGAAGGGTGCCGCTGACGGGGAGGCCGGCGGGTCCGCCGGTCACCAGCGCGATCTCCGCGCCCTCCACCTGGTTGATCGCGTCGCCGCGGAGCTGCTCCACGGCCTCGCGGATGTGGGTCATGCCGATGATGTAGGCCTCCGAGAGGTGCCCACCATGGGTGTTGGTCGGGATCTTCCCTCCCAGCTTCGTGTTGCCCTCGGCGACGAACGGTCCGCCCTCGCCGATCGGGCAGAAGCCGTAGTCCTCGAGCTGCATGATGACGAGCGGCGAGAAGTGGTCGTAGAGGAGCGCCACGTCGACGTCGTCGGGGGTGATCCCGGCCATCTCGTACATGCGCTTGGCGACCGGCCGGTGGCCCGAGGAGGCGAAGTACTCGTCGGGCATCTGGAAGTAGGTGAAGATCGCGGTGCTCCAGAGCCCGGCCCCGCCGTGGGCCGAGCCCAGGATGAGGACGGGCGGGTGCCGCAGGTCCTTGGCGCGGTCGGCGGAGGTGACCACCGCGGCGACGGAGCCGTCGGACTCCATCGTGTAGTCGTAGAGGCACAGCGGATCCGAGATCATCCGGGCGTCGAAGTACTGGTCCATCGTGAGCGGCTCGGTCTGCAGCGAGGTGGGGCGCTTGATGGCGAGGTCCCGCTGGTTGATCGCCACGTGGGCCAGGTGCTCCCGGGTGGTGCCGTACTCGTGCATGTGCCGCTGCGTCAGCAGCGAGAAGCTGTGACCGGGTGACATCAGGCCGGCGTTGCCGATGTACCCGACGATCGGCGGGACGCCGCCCGAGCCGTAGGGGCCACCGCTCTTCATCGACGCCGCCATCCCTCCGCCGCCGCCGCTCGAGGTGCCGCCGAGGCGGCGGTCCGCCTGCTGGAGCGTCATGACCGTGACCACGCACTCGGCCTGTCCCGAGTCGACGGCGGCGGCGCACAGCCCCAGCGACCCGGCCGCACCGCCACCGCCAGAGGTGAGCGAGGCGGCGAAGCGGATCTCGGGGACGCCGAGGATGGCGCCGATCTCGGCCGGGTCGACGGATGCCGAGTAGAGCGCGAACCCGTCGAGGTCCTTGATGGTGAGGCCTGCGTCGTCGAGGGCGGCGAGGATGGATCGGCAGGCCATCTCCGTCTCGGTCAGCGGCCGCGACTCGCCTCGCCGGTAGTAGGGGGTCGCACCGATCCCCACCACCGCGGTCTTGTCCTTCAGGCTCATCCGGTCCCCTCGTGTCCCTGCGGTCACATCCGGGCATGAGTATACTCATTTACCAGTGACCGAGCTCCGGGAGACATGACGGTGGCGACCAGCGCGCACGGGCAGGCCCAGGGACCGCTGGCGGGCCTCCGGGTCCTCGATCTCTCCACCACCCCTGCGGGCGCGCAGGCCAGCCAGACGCTGGCGGACTTCGGTGCCGAGGTGGTGCAGGTGGAACAGCCCGGCGGGAGCCCGCTGCGTGGACAGCCGCGGTTCCCGTTCGTGGCCCGCGGGAAGCGCAGCATCGTCTTGGACCTGCACGACGACGAGGACCGGGTGCTGGCTCGCACGCTGGCAGCGGGCGCCGACGTCGTGATCGAGACCTGGCGGCCGGGTGTCGCGGAGCGGTTCGGCCTCGGCTACGAGGACCTGCGGGCCGAGAACCCGGGCCTGGTCTACGGCTCGGTCACCGCCTGGGGTCGCACGGGTCCCTACTCGGGCGCCAAGGGCTACGAGGCCCTCGTCATGGCGCGCGTCGGTGCGCTGAGCGTCTCGGGGAACATGGTCACCCGCGACGGGCCGGCCCATGTGTCCGTCCCCTTCTGCATGTACGCGGCCTCTCAGCACCTGCTCACCGGGATCCTCGCCGCCCTCCACGAGCGGGAGGCGAGCGGGGTCGGCCAGCGCGTCGACGCCAGCCTCGTCAGGGGCCTCGCGTCGCTCGGCACCTGGAACTGGTACCTGCGCGTCGTGCTGGGCAAGTTCCCCGATGCGTTCACGCCGTCGAAGCCGCTCAACGACGACGGCGTCCCGATGACGCCGATGGTGTTCATGCTGCTGATCGCGCTCACCAAGGACGGCCGCTGGATCCAGTTCTCCCAGGTGCAGCTCCACCTCTACATGGCGATGCTCAAGGCGCTCGGGCTGGCTCACCTGCTGGAGGACGAGGAGTGGAAGGGTGGCGTGTGGGCGGCCGATCCGTCGAAGGCCGTCCCGTTCTGGCACAAGCTCATCGAGGCGACCCGCGAGAAGACCCTCGCCGAGTGGCAGGCGGTGTTCGAGACCGACCACGACGTGTGGGCGGAGACGATGCGGCGGGGCAGCGAGCTGCTCGACCACCCGCAGATGCAGCACCTCGGCGCGGTCCTCGAGCTCGACGACGAGGAGGTCGGGACCGTGCGCCAGCCCGGTCCGATCGCCCGGCTCGAGGCCACACCGGCCCGCATCGACCGAGGCGCGCCACGCCTCGACGCCGACGGCGCCGCCCTGCGGACCCGGCCCTGGGAGCCGAAGCCGCTCGCCGCGGCAGACCCCGGCACGGCCGCGGCGCTCGACGGCGTGACCGTCCTCGAACTGGGCACCTTCTTTGCCGCGCCGTATGGCGGCACGGTCGTCCGCGAGCTGGGCGCCCGCGTGATCAAGGTCGAGCCGCTCGACGGTGAGCCGATGCGCAACATCCTGCCGTTCCCGGAGATCGGCGGGGCGAAGTCGCTGCAGGGCAAGGAGAGCATCGCCGTCGACCTCGCCACCGAGGAGGGGCTCGCCATCGTCCACGAGCTGGCCAGGCGCTCTGACATCGTCCTCCAGTCGTTCCGGGCCGGGAAGGCCGAGCGGCACAAGGTCGACAGCGCCACGCTGCGCACCCTCAACCCCGACCTCATCTACCTGAACGCCCCGGGCTACGGCATCGACGGACCGTGCGGCGACCGGCCCGCCTTCGCCCCCACGATCGGCGCCGGCAGCGGCCTCGTCATGCGCAACATCGGCTCGTCGGTGCCCGAACACCCCGACCTCACCACCGAGGAGATCCGCCTCAACTCGATGCGCCTGAGCGCCTCGGGGACCACGGAGTACGCACAAGCCGACGGGCTGTCCGCGGTGACCGTGGCATCCGCGATGACCCTCGGGCTGCTGGCCCGGGACCGCACGGGCGTGTCGCAGGAGATGCTCACGACGATGCTGACGTCGACGGCGCACGCCCTCGGCGACGACATGGTGGAGTACGCCGACCGACCGCCGACCCGAGCGTCGGATCCCGAGCTGCTCGGGTACCACGCGCTCTACCGGCTCTACGAGGCCTCCGACGGCTGGGTGTACCTGGCCGCGCCGTTCGCCGGCGAGTGGGACGACCTCGTGGCGGCCCTGTCCGAGGACGTGGACCTCGCCGGCGACGAGCGGTTCGCCGACGCCGCCGCCCGCACCGAGCACGACACGGCGCTGGCCGAGGTGCTGGCCGCCACCTTCCGCACGAAGCCCGCCCAGCACTGGGAGGACCACCTCCTGGCGAACGACGTCGGCTGCGTGGTCGCCCACGACGAGCCCCCGGAGGCGGTGCTGCAGTCGCAGGAGTTCGGCGTGGCCCACGGTCTCCTCGTCCGGGTCGAGCACCCCACCTTCGGTGAGCACGACCGCCTCGTGCCGCTCGTCGGGTGCTCGCGCAGCGCCACGATCGCCGAGCCCGGTGTGCTCAACGGGCAGCACACGGATGCCATCCTGGCCGAGCTCGGCTACGACGCGGCCACGATCGCCGACCTGCGCGAGCGCAAGATCATCGGCTGACGCCGACCCCACCCAAGGAGCCATCGGAATGTCCGACCCCGATCCCGTCCTCGTCCGCGAGCAGCGAGGCGCGGTCCTCATCCTGCGCCTCAACCGGCCCGACGCCCGCAACGCCCTCAACATGGAGCTGCTGGCCGAGTTCGGGGCCGGCATCGTCCACGCCGAGGCGGACCCGGACACTCGGGCGGTCGTGCTGACCGGCACCGGCGACCGCGCCTTCTGCTCCGGCATGGACCTCGCCGCCTTCGCCTCGGGGGAGAAGCCCACCGCTGAGCAGATGGAGGGCCTGGCGGTCTTCGGCCGGTTCATCAAGGGCGAGGTCGGCGTCCCGATCGTCGGCGCCATCAACGCCACCGCCGTCGCCGGCGGCTTCGAGCTGATGATGGGTGACACCGCCGCGGCATGGAAGAAGCAGGACGAGTGGCAGCCGAAGGTCTTCGGCAGCGAGGACGCCAAGGAGGGCGCCACCGCCTTCATCGAGAAGCGCGATCCGGTGTGGCAGGGCAGGTGAGCTGAGCAGGGTCGCTGGCCGGGGGCGCGGGGCCCGGCGGTCACCCGCGGGTGGCCGGGGTGGGGGCCGTGCCGAGGTAGGCGCGCTCGATCGCCGAGGTGTCGGCCAGGAGCTCGGTCGCCGTCGCGGACAGGGCGACATCTCCGTGCACGAGGACGAGGGCCCGGTCGGCAACGCCCAGTGCCGCCTCCACGTGCTGCTCGACGAGCACGACCGCGACACCCGTGTCCTTGGCGATCTGCTGGAGGGTGGGGAGGAGCCGCTCCACGACGATCGGGGCCAGGCCCATGCTGAGCTCGTCGACGAGGAGCACCGTGGGCTGCTGGATGAGGGCACGGGCCATCGCCAGCATCTGCTGCTCGCCGCCGGAGAGGTTCCCTGCCTTGACGTCGAGGCGTTCCCTCAGCGGTGGGAAGAGCTCGACGACGGCGTCGAGCGCCACCGAACCGCCCTTGCGCCGGCCCAGGAGGATGTTCTCCCGGCAGCTCAGGCTCCGGAACAGCGCGCGATCGTCGGGGACCAGCACGAGCCCCCGTCGGGTCATCTTCACCGGGTCGCCGTCCGGGGTCGCCCGGCCGTGGAGCTCGACCTCTCCGCCCAGCCGGGGGAGCAGCCCGGCGAGCGTCAGCAGCACGGTCGTCTTGCCGGCCCCGTTGGGGCCGAGCAGCGCCACCACCTCGCCCTTCGCCACCTCGAGGTCGAGGCCTCGGACGACCGGCACGCCGTTGTAGCCGGCCTCGAGCCGACGGCAGGCCAGCGCGGTCACGCGGGGCTCCCGACGACCGATGTGGTGCCGAGGTAGGCGGCGGCCACCCGAGGGTCCTGGCCGATCTCGCTCGGGGAGCCCGAGGCGATGAGGGCGCCGAGGTCGAGCACGTGGATCTGGTCGCAGACCCCGAGCACGAGGCTCATGTCGTGGTCGATCATCACCACGGTGATGCCGGCATCGCGCACGTCGTGCAGTCGCTCACCGAGCCACCGGCTCTCGTCCGTGTCCAGGCCACCGGCGGGCTCGTCGAGCAGGAGCACCTTCGGCCGTCCGGCCAGGGCTCGCCCCACGGACACGAGTTGGCGGTAGCCCGCCGAGAGCTCCTTCACGGGCCGGGCTCGGACCTCGTCGAGTCGTAGCAGGCCGCACAGGCGGTCGACGTCGTCCCCCTCGCTCGACCAGGTGCCGCGCTCGCGTCGTCCGGCGGCCACCTGACCGACCGCCATGTTCTCCTCGACGGTCAGGTCGTCGTACAGCTCGATGCTCTGGAAGGTGCGGGCCATGCCCCGCCGAGCGCGCTGGTGGGCCGCGATCCCATCGACCCGCTCCCCGTCGAGCTCGACGCTGCCCCGGCAGTCCGCGAACCCGCTGATGGCGTCGATGAGCGTGGTCTTGCCCGCCCCGTTGGGGCCGATGAGGCCCACGATGTGGCCGCGAGCGATGTCGAACGAGACGTAGTCGACGGCGGTCACCGGCCCGTAGCGGACCGTGAGGTCGCGGACCGAGAGGATCGGAGGACCGTCCTGTGTGGCCCGACCTGGCGTCCGTGCCGCCAGGCCCACCGATGTCGCATCCCGCGCGGGGCGGGTCGTCGGCGGGATCGCGCGGGTCGTACGCCGCTCGGCGATGCGCTGCTGGAGCGTCCCGATGACGCCGTCAGGGTTGGCGATCACCGTGATGATGAGGAGCGCGCCGGCGATCGCCGTGTACCAGACCCCCATCTCGAAGTTCCGGTCGAGCACCGTGAAGAAGATGCCCCCGGCACCGATGATCCCGGCGTTGATCCCACCGGCGATCGAGGTGATCCCCGAGAGGAACACGGTGGAGAACAGCCCGACGCCCAGGAACGCGCTGTAGGTCTGCGGCACGGCGGCGGTCTGGAGGTAGCCGAGGAGGGAACCGGCCAGGCCGGCGATGAACGCCCCGATGGCGAAGGCGAGGAGCTTGGTCCGGGCGACGTCGATCCCGACCGCCGCGGCCGAGCGCTCGTTGGCCTTGACCGCCAGCATGGACGCCCCGAGACGGTGGCGTCGGAGCAGAGCGACGCCCACGGCGACCGCCACGAGGACCGTGAGCGCCAACAGGCCGAAGGCGATGCGGGAGCCCTGGGCCCCCACCCCCATCTCGATCCCGAACAGGTGGGGCGCTCCGATGTTGGCTCCAGCGAGCCCCCCGTTGTACTCGGGGTTCCTGAACCAGATGCCCTCGAGCGCCGTGGCCAGCGCCAGGGTGACCACGGCCACCGGCAGCCCGCGGATCCGCAGCGCCGGCAGCCCGACCACCACGCCGATGACGGCGGCGGCGAGGGCGGCCAGCAGCGGCGCGAGCGGAAACGGCAGGTCGAGCGTCTCGGCGAAGCGGTGCAGCGAGAACGCGCCGACGCCCGCCAGCGAGAGCTGGGCGAAGGACACCTGCCCCGCGTAGCCCGTGACCACCACCCACGAGAGCGCGATGAGCCCGAAGATGAACGTGACGATGACGGCGTAGCGGTAGCCCCCCGTGAAGAGGAGCAGGGCCGCCACCCCGACCGCCGTGCCCACCACGGTCGAGAGCAGCACGCGCTCGGGGCGGGGGGCGCGGCCGAGCGTGCGGGTGATCACCGCGCCCCGCTCGGGGAGGGGGCGGCCCCGCACCACGAGCACGAACACGATCACGAGGAGAGGGACGAGCTCGGGCGTCCCCGCGTCCGGTAGCCACGACACCTCGAGCTGCAGGTACACGAGCTCGGACTGCAGCATGCCGATGAGGAGGCCCGCGGCGACTGCAGGACCCACGTAGGCGAAGCCGCCGACGAGCGCGGCCGCCAGGGCCGGCACGATGAAGAGCGTGTACGAAACCGGCACGATCGGCACGATCGGTGAGATGAGGATGCCCGCCAACCCGGCGACCACGACGCTCAGCGCCCAGTTGGCCCGGGAGATGCGCTCCGGGGAGAGACCGGTCACGACGGCCCCCTTCTCCGTCTCGGCGACGGCGCGGGTGGCCAGGCCGAACCGCGTGAAGCGGAACAGGGCGCCCAGCACGAGGGCCAGGCCCACGACCGCAGCGGCGAACCAGAGGCGGTCGGTGCGGATCTGCTGGCCCATGACCTCGAGGTCATCGCCCGGCAGGATCGCCCCGGTGACGATCGGGTCGAAGCCGAGCCGGATGGAGATCACGGCCTGCACGACGATCATCACGCCGATCGAGGCCACCGCCTTGGCCACGGCGGTGGCGGTGCGCAGCGGCCGGAACACGAGGTAGTGGAGCAGGAGCCCCAGGAGGACGGCGACGATGAGCGAGATCGCCGTCGCCTCGAGGAAGCCCAGCTCGCGCCCGAGCTCCACCTCCGCCGGCAGGCCGGGGATGGGCACGAAGAGCGTGCCCATCCTCAGCCTGGCGTACGTCTCCGCCACGTAGAGAGCGATGGCACCCGTGGCGAAGTTCACCACCCCCGAGCTCCGGTACGTGACGACCAGCGCCATCGCCAGGGCCGCGTACACGCCACCGCTCCCTGCTCCCCGGAGCAGGAACGCGACGTGCTCGTCCATGGGTGGGGTCCCTTCCTGTCCGCTGGACGGTCTCAGCCGCCGAAGGCCGCAGACGCGTCCAACGTCTCGATGTCCACAGGCGTGGTGCCGTCCATCGTCCCCACCGTCAGCTCACCGGCGCAGACCGTCAGCGGCTTCAGCGGCCGGGTCGAGCATCCCCACGTCAAGCCGTACCCGGTGGTCGCCGGGATGTCCGTCGTGGCGGCGAGCGCGGTGGCCAGGCTCTCCGGGGTGACCTCGCCGGTGACGCCGGCGGCGCCGCGCACGAGGCTCATCATCACCAGGTACCCGGCGCCGGTGAAGCCCTGCGTCGGCGTGTCCGGCGCGTACTTCGCCATGATCGCCCGGTAGAGGACGGCTTCGGGCTCGTCCGAGTCGGGGTCGCCGGCGCCGAACACCGTCGCCCCGTCGAGGCCGGGTTCGCCGACTGCCTCGACGACGGGTTCGTCGGTGCAGGTGGTGATCAGCCAGTGGGTGCCGTCGGGATCGAGCGACTGGAGCGCCTGGAGCGCCGAGATGCAGAAGGTGGCGTCACCGATGACCGCCGTGGCACCGGCCCCGCTGGAGAGCGCGGCCTGCACCTGCGGTGTCATGTCCGGCGTGCCCGGCGGGACGGCGATGGCCTCGACCTCGACCCCGACGTTGCCGAACGGGATGGCGGACAGGCCCTGGACCCCGGCTGCCGCGTTCTCGGTGACGAGCATGGCGACCTTCGACATGTCCTGCTCCTGGGCCTCGAGGGCCATGGCTCCGAGCACACCGCCGATGCCGCTGGAGACGCTGAAGACGAGCCCGGTCTGATCGAGGCTCTCCTGTTGGGACGAGCCGCCCGAGACGACATAGGGGATGCCCGCACCGGTGATGATGGGCACGAGCGTGGCGCCCTGCGCCGTGATGGTGACGACGGTGGCCGTCACGCCGTCTTCGACGAAGCCGTTGGCGCAGCTGGAGGCCGACGACTGGTCGGTCTCGTCGATGGTGCAGCCCATCACCTCGATCGGGCGACCGCCGATGCCGCCCAGGCAGTCGTTCGCGTAGTCGGCCGCGGCGGTGGCCGACTCACCGAGCTCCGGCAGGCTGATGGTGGCGCCCTCCGGCCACGCCACGCCGATCTTCACCGGGTCGCCGGTCGCCTCGGGGCCGGGGCACTCGAGCTCTTCCTCGGGCGCCCCGGCCGTCCCGCTGCCCTCGTCGCCGGTCGTGTCGCCTGCTTCGTCGTCGGCATCGTCGCCGCAGGCCGCCATGACCATCAGGCCGGCCGCGAGGATCGCGATCAGCCGCCGCTTCCCTGACCAGCGGCCCGTACTGGAAATCCCTGCCATCTGCACCCCCGTGGGAACACCGCGGGTCCCGCGGCGTGGGGAAGACCTTAGCAAAGGGGATACTCAATTTCTACTGGGCGCCCACACCCTCGCTGTCGACCACCAGCGGGTCGCGGGGCAGGCCGAGGATCCGCTCGCCGATCTGGTTGGCGCTGACGGTGTGGTGGTGGCGATCGTCATCGTTAAAGTACCCTCTATTTTGGACCGATGGTAGGGAGGAACGCGATGAAGCTCGGTGCGACGGTGGGGCTGCGAGGCGATGACGTCGACGGGTTCGCACGGTACGCGAGGCGCTTGGAGGACGCTGGCGTCGACCACCTCTGGGCGGGTGAGGCGTACACGTCGGATGCGGTGTCGACGATGGGGTTCCTGGCCGCCGTCACGGAGCGGGCCCAGATCGGCTCGAGCATCCTGCCGATCTACTCCCGCACGCCGACGCTGCTGGCGATGACGGCCGTGGGGCTCGATCGCCTGTCGAAGGGTCGGTTCGTGCTCGGCCTCGGCGCCTCGGGGCCGCAGGTCATCGAGGGGTTCCATGGCGTGCCCTACGACAAGCCGCTGGGCCGCACCCGGGAGATCATCGAGGTCTGCCGGAAGGTCTGGCGCCGCGAACGCCTCGAGCACCACGGTGTCAGCTACGACATCCCGCTCCCCGCAGACCAGGGGACCGGCCTGGGCAAGGCCCTGAAGCTCATCGACCACCCGGTCCGCGAACGGATCCCGATCCACGTGGCCTCGCTGGGCCCGAAGAACGTCGAGATGACCGCCGAGCTGGCCGAGGGCTGGCTGCCACTGCACTACTGGCCCGACCGGGCGACGGATCTCTGGGGGGCGAACCTGGCGGCGGGTCTCGCCAAGCGGTCCGCCGGCCTCCCGCCGCTGGAGATCGTGGCCGGTGGCAACCTCGCCATCGGCGACGACGTGGAGGGCCTGCGCGACCTGGCCCGTCCGATGCTGGCCCTCTACTTCGGTGGCATGGGGGCGCGCGGCCGGAACTACTACAACGACGTCCTCAGGGGCTACGGCTTCGAGCAGGAGGCGGACGAGATCCAGGACCTCTACCTCGGTGGCAAGAAGAAGGAGGCGGCCGCCCTCGTGCCCGAGGAGCTCGTCGAGGGCATGTCCCTCGTCGGCGACGCCGGCTTCGTGAAGGACCGCATCGCCGCCTACGCGGAGAGTGGTGTCACTGTGCTCAACGTGCAGCCGGTCGGGCCCCACGGGCTCCACGACATCGAGACGATCGCCGGCTGGCTGCCCTGAGCCCGGTCAGGCCCCGGTGAGGGTCGCCGCCAGCACCGGCACCTCGGCCAGGGCCCGCAGGGCGTCGTTGAGGTGGGTGCAGCAGCTCGTCTTCCGGATCCGCTCGAAGCACCTCCCGCCGGAGGTCGGCCAACGGCACACCCTCCACCAGGCCGACGTTGTTCGCGGCCAGCGGGCACTCGGCGTAGGGCAGCACCCGCGGCTCGGCCCGCACGCTGGTGAGCAGGCCTGAGGTGGGGTCGGCCGTGGCGACGAGGCGGTACTCGTGCACCGCGATCTCACGGCCGTCGGGCTCCCAGCAGCTGTCGCGGAACATCGAGTCGATCCGGAGCTCCTCGTCCTCGACCCAGACGTCGACGCGCCGCGCGAGGCCCCGGTGTCCCGGAGGTCAGGCACCACGTCGCCGAGCACGCTCCGCAGCGCCCCGCCGGCCCGGGCGCCGGTCAGCCGGCTGAGCCGCGGCTCCGCGGGATCGGCGTGCGCTGACTGGATCGTGCGGTCGAGCGTCGCCGTTGCCAGGAGGTCGTGCTGGGCCAGGACCCTGGGCTCGCCCCCCGCCGGGGTCAGCAGGTCCCGGCAGCGACCGGCCAGCCGCATGCCCTGGACGATGCCGTCGGGCCAGGTCATGCAGAGCGCAGAGGTGCGGCGCACGGAGCCTGGCCGGCGTCCGGGGGGCTTGTCCACGGGTCCGAGGACCTCGGTGATCAGCTCCGGCATCGGTGGTGCTCCAGGTTGGCAAACGGCGTTTGCATACTATCCATGCCCGCGCCGCGCGCCACCCGGTCAGCGCCTGGTGCCGAGCGCGCGGTGGACGAACGACACGACGCCCTCCCGCAGCTCGGCCTTGGCCGCCCGCGAGGAGGCCTCGCGCATGCGTCCCGAGGTCTCCCAGACGACGGTGCTCACGAGGGCCGCGTCGCGCTCGGGGTCGGCCGCGGGGAACGAGCCGTCGGCCCTTCCGGTCGCCAGCACGGTGGCGAGCGGTTCGACGAGGAGCTGTAGAGCCCGGCGCAGCTCCTCGGGAGGAAGTGTGCCCTCCGCGGTGGCCGAGCCGATGACCGCCGCGCGCTTCGTGCGGGTGCGCTCGAACCCGAAGCCGAGGATCTCGTCGATCCACACGTCGAGGGCTCGGACCGGATCCGTCTCCGCCTGGACCCGCGCTCGCACCACCTCGGCGAAGCGCTCCGCGTCACGGCGGAAGAGGGCGTGGAGCAGGTCGTCCTTCGAGGCGTAGTGGCGGTAGAACGACCGGGTGGACAGGCCGGCCTCGCCGAGGATGTCGGCCACCGTGGCGGCGCCGTAGCCCTTGGCGCGGATGACCTCGAACGCGGCGTCGAGCAGCAGGGTCTGCTCCTCGGCTGTCTCGTAGCGCCGGGGACGTCCCGGGCGCCCCGGCTCCGACGGCGCATCCGGCTCCCGCTCCGCGGCCCAGCTCTGTGGCACGGTCTCACGGTAATCGGTGCAGGCCGAGGTTACGAGAACCCAGTTTCCAAATCGTCGGCGCGGGTGCGCTCGGCATCAAGGGTGCACTTTTTGCCGGACGGGTACGCTCACGCCGAGGGAGCATCGTGGCGAAACGGTCCAAGACATCCGAAGCGGGGCGGGCGACGCGGTTCGACGGGCCCTCGATCACCCGCGCCACGGGGAACGGGCTGTCCCAGCGCTCCGACGGCACGAAGCTGGCGTCGGTCGTCGCCGACCGGATCATCGACGACATCGCCGCCGCAGGGTGGCCCGTCGGCATCGTGGTCGGATCGGAGCCGGAGCTCCTCGAGCGCCATGGCGTGAGCCGCGCGGTGTTCCGGGAGGCGGTGCGCCTGCTCGAGCACCTGCAGGTTGCCCGCATGCGGCGCGGACCGGGCGGCGGGCTGGTCGTCATGCCGGCCACCGCCGACTCGGTGATCGACGCCGTTTCCGTCTACCTGTTCTACGTCGGTGCCACCATCGAGGAGGTCGCCTTCGCCCGACGGGCCGTCGAGGAGACGGCGGTCGAGCTGGCCGCCGCGCGCATCGACGAGTCCGGGATCGAGGCGCTGCGAGCCCTCGTCGCCGCCGAGGGCGAGGGTGCCGAGCGCGACCACCGGGCCCTGCACAACCTGGTCGCTCAGCTCTCGGGCAACCCCGCGCTGGCGTTCTTCGTCGATCTGCTCAACCGGGTGATGCTCCTCTACTACCCCGCCACCCGCGGGGGCGTCGGCAAGGACACGCTGACGGCCTCGGCGCACGCGCACGCCCGCATCGCCGAGGCGGTGTTGAGCGGGGACCCGGGCCTCGCCCGAGCTCGCATGCGTCGGCACCTCGAGGCGGAGGCGGAGTACATGCGCGCCAAACGGGCATCGCTGCGCCGGCTGGCCGACCTGCCCGCCGCCACCAACCGCAGCGAGAAGCGGGCCGAGCAGGTCGCCACACAGATCTTCGGCGAGGTGGCGCGCGACGGCTGGCGGGTCGGATCGCTCCTCGGCTCCGAGGCCGAGCTGATGGAGCGCTACGACGTCAGCCGGGCCGTCCTGCGAGAGGCCGTCCGGGTCCTCGAGCACCACCAGGTCGCCCGCATGCGGCGGGGTCCGGGCGGCGGCCTGTTCGTGACCGAGCCCGGCGTCCAAGCGGTCACGGAGGCGCTTGCGCTGCAGATCGACCGGCTCGGGATCGAGCGGTCACATCTGTTCGAGGTGCGCACTGCCCTCGAGAACGTGGTGCTCGACCTGGTGCTCGATCACCTCGACGACGACGGCATCGCCACGCTGCAGGCGGCCCTCGAGGCGGAGCGGGCGGCCACCACCGAGGAGTTCGTGTACCTGGGACACGATCTCCACGGGGTGCTGGCGACCGTCGCCGGTAACCGGGTGCTCGAGCTGCTCACCCTGGTGCTCGTCCGCCTGAGTCGCCTGCGGTCGGCCGCGCCGCCAGGGGCACCGCCCACGTTGCCCACGGACGAGGTCATGCACGTCCACCGCCGCATCGTCGAGGCGATCATCGCTGGAGACCGCGATCTGGCCCGCCACCGGATGCGCCGCCACCTCGACGCGCTCGTCACCTGGACCCGGTGAGGCGCCGGCGCTCGTAGCGCCGAGTCGAGAAGACCGGCGTGACCTATCCGCTCGAGTCCTCAGACGGGCCAGCGGCGACCGCTGACCTCCGGCCCAGGCGTCGAGCGCTCGGTGAGCCCGGCGCGCCGGAAGGCGGGGTGCAGGCCGCGGTCGTGGGGGTCGGGCGCGAGATAGGGCGACACCGCCACCACCTCGGCGCCGACCGGCAGATCCTCGGGTCGGTCGTCAACGAACACCGCACCCTCGAGAGCGTCGAGGAACCGGTGCACCACGTAGCGCCCGGCGCTGTCTCGTCCCTCCTTGTCGTGGAAGGCGTCGACGAGCCGGTGCAGGTCGTGCTGCTCGGCGCGCTCCCGGGCGTACGCCGCGCCCCCGGCGCTCCAGAGCACGAGCCTGCAGTCGCGGTCCTGAAGGTGCGTGAGCAGCGCCCTGGCGTGCGGGCGCAGCGAGGTACCACTGAGGGAGTCGACGACGGTGCCGTCGACGTCGAACACCCAGGTCTCGCTCGGATCGTCCATGCCTCGCCTGGCCGCTCGACCGATAATGGGTATACTCTTTAGCCGTGGAGAGCCCATGGAGTCAACGTCTCGGCTTCTGGTGGATCGCTGAGGACCACCCGCACCTGCCGGCCATCGTCGAGTCGCCCTCCGGGGTCGCCCTCACGTTCGGCGAGCTGGCCGCGCGGGCCCACCAGATCGTCCACGGCCTCCGCACGGCCGGCGTCGTCGCCGGCGACGTCGTCGCCTACGCCCTGCCCAACGACGCCGACATCATCTGGTGGCCGCTCGCCTGCCAGGAGATGGGGGTGCGCTCGATCGCGCTCAATCCCTCGCTCTCGGCGGCGGAGGTGGGGAAGATCCTCGACCTGGCGGCAGCCAGGGGCATCGTGATCGACGCCCGCTACGCCGAGCTGGCGGCCGTGGCTCGGACGGCCGGACCCGACCTGCTCGTTTCGGTCGGCGGCCCGCTCGAGGGCTTCACCAGCTACGAGGATCTCGTGGCCGGCGAGCCCGAGGCGCGGCCCGATGACCGCACGTTCGGCACGCCGATCTCGTACTCGTCGGGCACGACCGGCAAGCCGAAGGGCATCGACCGCCCGCCCGTGCAGGGGGATCCCTCGGTGATCGCCGACGGGATGAAGCTCTTCGCCCAGGCGTTCCAGATGACGCCGCTCGAAGGCGTGCACCTGGCATCGGCGGGCATGCACCACGGCGGGTGCCAGAGCTTCTACCAGGGAGCGATGAACGTCGGGCAGGCGGTGACGATCATGGGCAGGTTCGATCCCGAGGGCGCGCTCCAGATGATCGAGCGCCACCAGGTCACCACCGCCTACATGGTCCCGACCCAGTTCGTGCGCCTCCTCCGGCTCCCGCAGGAGGTGCGCGACCGCTACGACGTGTCCAGCCTCCAGATGGTCGTCCACTCGGCCGCCCCCTGCCCGATGGAGGTGAAGCGGGCGATGATGGACTGGTGGGGCCCGGTGCTCTGGGAGACCTACGGCGGCATGGAGGGGGCGGCCGCGATCGCCAAGCCCCACCGCTGGCTCGAGAGGCCCGGCACGGTCGGCCGGGCCGTGCGCGGCATGCGCATCAGGATCCTCGACGACGCCGGCCGCGAGCTACCGGCTGGGGAGACGGGCCACGTGTACCTGGAGCCGGACCGACCCACCTTCGAGTACCGCGACGATCCGGACCTCACCGCCTCGGTCCACCGCGGCAAGGCCTTCACCCTCGGCGACGTGGGCTTCCTCGACGAGGACGGCTACCTGTTCCTCCGCGACCGCGCCAAGGACATGATCATCAGCGGCGGCGTGAACATCTACCCGGCCGAGATCGAGGCCGTGCTCGGTGCCCACCCGGGGGTCCGGGACGTCGCCGTGATCGGGGTTCCGGACCTCGAGTGGGGCGAGTCGGTCACGGCCGTCGTGGAGCTCGAGCCAGGGGTGGCAGGATCCCCCGAGCTCGAGGACGAGCTGATCGAGCACTGCCGGGCGCGACTGGCCCGCTTCAAGTGCCCGCGCAGCGTCGACTTCCGGGACGCACTGCCTCGCACCGAGGCGGGGAAGCTGTACAAGCGCCTGTTGCGCGACGAGTACTGGCGGGAGACCGCCGGTGAGAGGAGCATCTGAATGGACATCAAGGGCAAGAAGGCGGTCATCGTGGGCGGTGCCTCGGGCATGGCGAAGGCCTCGGCCGAGATGCTGACCGAGCGGGGCGCCTCCGTGGCCATCGTCGACCTGCCCACGTCGAAGGGCGCGGAGGTGGCCGAAGCCCTGGGCGGCAGCTTCCACCCGCTCGATGTCACCGACGACGCCGCCGTGGAGATCGTCATGGGCGAGGTGGTCGAGGCTCTCGGCGGGCTTCACATCGCCGTGAACACGGCCGGTGGTGGCATCGCCAAGCGCACCCTCACGAAGGAGGGGCCGCACGACCTCGAGTCGTTCCGGCGCACGATCGACCTGAACCTGATCGCCACCTTCAACCTGAACCGCCTCCAGGCCTGGGCCATGAGCAAGAACGAGCCGGAGGACGACGAGCGGGGCGTCATCATCAACACCGCGTCGATCGCCGCCTTCGAGGGGCAGATCGGGCAGGTGGCCTACACCGCCGCCAAGGCCGGGATCGCGGGGATGGCGCTCACGATGGCCCGCGACCTCGGCAGCTTGGGCATCCGGGTGATGGCCATCGCGCCGAGCCTGTTCCAAACGGGCATCACCGACTTCATCCCGGACGAGTTCGCCGCCACCCTCACCAAGGACGCCGCCTTCCCGAAGCGCATGGGTCGTCCGGAGGAGTACGGCCGCCTCGCCGTGGCCATCGTGGAGACGCCGATGCTGAACGGGTCCTGCATCCGCCTCGACGCCGGGCAGCGCTTCGCCCCGAAGTGATCTGACGCCACCCGGCCTCCACGCCGCGTCGCGAGAAGGGGCCCGGTCGACTCGCTGACCGGGCCCTCTCGTCGACCTGGGTCACAGGCGCTCGATGATCACCGCGGGGGCCATGCCGCCGCCGGCGCACATCGTGACGAGGCCGAGCTGGCCGTCGCGGCGCTCGAGCTCGTCGAGCACGGTGCCGACCAGCAGGGAGCCCGTGGCCCCGATGGGGTGGCCGAGGGCGATGGCACCGCCGTTGACGTTGATCTTCTCGCGATCGATGGCGAGATCGCGGATGAACTTCTCGACCACCACGGCGAAGGCTTCGTTGACCTCGAACAGGTCGATGTCGTCGAGGGTGAGCCCCGCCTTGGCCAGCACCTTGCGGGCGGCCGGCACCGGCGCGTTCAGCATCAGCGTGGGGTCGTCGCCCATGTTGGCCGACGCCACGATCCGGGCTCGGGGCGTGAGGCCGTGGGCCCGGGCGTAGTCCGGGCTGGTGATGAGGACGGCGGCGGCACCGTCCACGACCCCCGAGGAGTTGCCGGCGTGGTGCACGTGCTGGATCTCCAGGCCGGGGTAGCGCTTCAGCACCATCGCCCGGTAGGTGTTGCCGTCCTCGTCGAGCGGCACGTCGGCCAGGGCCTCGAACGACGGCGGCAGCGAGGCCAGCGACTCGACGGTGGTCTCGGGCCGCGGGTACTCCTCACGGTCGAGGGCGATGGAGCCGTCCTCGTGCAGGACCGGCACGAGGCTGCGGTCGAACCGGCCCTCCTCGATCGCCACGGCGGCTCGCCGCTGCGACGCGGCGGCGAGCTCGTCGAGCGCGCGTCGGGGGATCCCCTCGAGCGTGGCGATGGCGTCGGCGGCCACGCCCTGGTTGGTCTGGGGGTGCAGCTCGCGCAGGTGGGTGTTCCCGCCGTCCATGAACGGCGAGCGGTTCTTGGCGCTGTTCGCCTTGTAGGACGACATCATCTCGGCGCCCCCGGCGACGACGACGTCCTCCATGCCGGCGATGACCGAGGCGGCGGCCAGGTTGACCGCCGTGATGCCGGAGCCGCAGAACCGGTCGAGGGTCACCCCGCTGGCGGTGATCGGGTACCCGGCGTCGAGAGCGGCCATGCGGCCCAGGTCGCCGCCCTGCGTGCCGACCTGCACGCTCGTGCCGAAGATGACGTCGTCGACGTCGGCCGTGTCGATCCCGGTGCGCTCCGCCAGGGCGGCGAGCACCGAGGCGCCCAGCCGCTGCGGGTGGATGTCGGCCAGGGCCCCCTTGCCGACCTTTCCGATGCCGCGCGGCGTGCGGCAGGCGTCGATGATCCAGGCCTCGGTCATGTGGCTCCCCTTCGGTCGGGCGGTTGCCTCGTCGTCGAGAGGCAGACTATAAAGAGTGTTCTCAATTCGCCAACACCGCGCAGGGAGCCGACGCGATGGGTGAGGTGCTGAAGTCCGGAGCCCGGGTGCGCTCGATCACCTGTGACACCGAGGCCGTCGTCGTGAGGGCCCCCGCCGGCGAGGTCGACCTGCGCTGCGGCGGACAGCCGATGGTGCCGGTCGGCGAGGGTGAGGTGGTGGGCCCGCCCGCTGCCGGGTTCGACACCGGCACCCAGATCGGGAAGCGGTACCCGGCCGCGGACATCGGCCTGGAGCTGCTCTGCACCAAGGCGGGCGCCGGTTCGATCTCGGTCGGTGACGAGGTGCTCCACCCCGCCGGGGCGAAGCCGCTGCCCGCCTCCGACTGAGAGCCCGGAGCCCGCACCGAGCGGTCGACGAGAAGACCTGCAACACGACGAGAGGGGACCGATGGCAGTGGACTGGTCGTTGACGGGGAAGGTGGCGATCATCACCGGCGCCGCGAAGGGCGGCATCGGCGAAGCCTACGCCCACACGCTGGCCGAGGCCGGTGCCTCGGTCGTGTGCGCGGACATGAACGTCGACGGTGCCACCGTCGTCGCGGATGCCATCACCGCAGCCGGCGGCACCGCCACGGCACTGGCCGTCGACATCGCCGACGAGGCGTCGGTGGCGGAGATGGTCGAGGCCACCGTCTCCGAGTACGGGGGCGTCGACGTCCTCGTCAACAACGCCGCCCTGATGGCCCAGATCGTCATGACCGCGGCGTCCGACTACACCCGGGCCGACTGGGACCGGGCCTTCGCCGTCAACGTCACCGGTGCCTGGCAGTGCATCAAGGCGGTCACCTCGT
Organism: Acidimicrobiales bacterium; assembly: GCA_035693765.1. Lineage (GTDB taxonomy): Bacteria > Actinomycetota > Acidimicrobiia > Acidimicrobiales > VFJN01 > ZC4RG19. The sequence goes on along the minus strand of DASSGC010000182.1, from coordinate 3,312 downwards.
CGATGCGGGAGCGGGGCGGCGGCCGGATCGTCAACCAGGCGTCGGCGGGCGCCTTCCCGGCGGAGACCGTCTACGGCATCACCAAGCTGGCGCTCGTCGGCCTCACCACGACGATGGCCCGCGAGCTCGGCCCGAGCGGCATCACGGTGAACTGCATCGCTCCGGGGATCACGGCCAGCGACGCCGGCAAGATGCTCACCCCACCCGAGGGTGAGTTCCGCCAGGCCATCGACGCCAAGGCGGCGCTGCGCGCTGTCGGTGACCCCGAGGAGCTGTGCGGAGCGCTGCTGCTGCTCTGCTCCCCGGCGGGGGGGTGGATGACCGGCCAGGTCCTCCACGTCGACGGTGGCTGGGTCCTGAGGCCCTGAGGTCATGACGACCGCCGAACCCGAGAGCGTGGCCGTCCGTCCGGACTTCGACCACTCCACCGACCCTGCGCTCATCGCCGACCACTACGCCGAGTGGCTCCGCCTGCAGGCCGAGTGCCCGGCGTTCAAGAGCGAGGTCTTCGACACCCACGACCTCTGGTACGTCCTGCGCTACGACGAGATGCACGAGATCCTCCGCGACCCGGCCCGCTTCTCGAGCCGCTCGGTCGACTACACCGGTGAGCAGATCCAGCGGATGATCCCCATCGAGATGGACCCGCCGGAGCACGGCCGGTACCGGCAGCTGCTGACCCACCGCTTCTCGCCCCACGCCGTGGCCCGGTTGGAGCCGGAGATCCGAAGGCGCTGCGTCGAGCTCATCGAGGGCGTGATCGCCGAGGGCGAGTGCGACTACACCCGCGACGTCGCCTTCCGGTTCCCGACCGCCATCTTCCTCGAGATGATGGGGCTCGATGTGGCCCGCACCGACGAGCTGACCGGCCACGCCAAGGTCATCCTCGACCCGTCCCACAGCGACGAAGATCGGGCCACGGCCGCCTTCTCGATCGTGGCGGTGCTGATGGAGGGCTTCGCCGCCCGGCGGGAGGAGCCCCGCGACGACGTGCTCACCGAGCTCGTGCAGGCCACCATCGACGGGCAGCCGCTCTCCGACGAGGATCTCCTCGCCTTCGGCTTCCTGCTGTACCTGGCCGGCCTCGACACCGTGGCCAACGTCCTCAGCTACTCGATGCGGCACCTGGCGCAGGTCCCCGACCTCCGGCACGAGCTCACCGCCGAGCCCGACCGCTGGCCGGCGGCGGTGGAGGAGCTCCTCCGCTACTACACGATCCCGTCCGTCGTGCGAGTCGTGGCCGAGGACACCGAGATGGCGGGGTGCCCGATGAAGGCGGGCGACCGTGTGGTCCTGCCCCTCGCCGCCGCCGACCGCGATCCGCGGGCCTTCGACCGGGCGGACGAGTTCGACCCCGGCCGGGTCCAGAACCGCCACTTGGCCTTCGGGGCCGGGCCCCACCGTTGCCTCGGCGCCCACCTGGCCCGTCTCGAGCTGCGGGTGGCGATGGAGGAGTGGCACGCCCGCATCCCCGACTACTCGATCCCGGACGGCACCACCTTCGTCGAGCACGTCGGTGCCGTGGCCGGCCTCGACGCACTTCCGCTCGCCTGGACCACCGAGGAGACCCGATGACCGACACGATCGACCGCACCCCGCCCGAGGTCCACCTCCACATCGGGGACGAGCAGCTGGTCGAGGGCTCCGCCGGCCGGCACGGCCACGTGAACCCGTGCAACGGCGAGGTCGACCGCGAGATCCCGATGGCGGGGCCCGCAGAGGTGGACCGCGCGGTCCAAGCGGCCCAGGCCGCCTACGAGACCTGGAAGCGCACCCCACCGTCCGAGCGTCGCCGACTGCTGCTGCGCCTCGGTGATCTCATCGAGGCCAACACCCGGGAGTTCGCGCGGCTCGGTGCCCTGGACAACGGCACGCCCCTGCTCACCACGTCGCAGTTCCCGACGATGTCGGCCGAGTGGACCCGCTACTACGCCGGGTGGGCCGACAAGATCCACAGCGACGTCACCGCCTCGCTGCGTGACGACGGGGAGCTCGGCTACACGCTGGCCCAGCCCTACGGCGTCATCGGGATCATCATCACCTGGAACGGCCCCCTGATCTCGCTGGCCATGAAGATCCCGGCCGCCCTCACCGCAGGCAACACGGTGGTCGTGAAGCCCTCCGAGCTCACCCCCTTCACCGGCGAGCTCTTCATGCAGCTCGTCCGCGAAGCCGGCTTCCCGCCGGGCGTGGTGAACCTCCTCCCCGGCGACCCGGCGGCCGGCGCCGCCCTCGTCGAGCACGAGCTGGTCCAGAAGGTCTCCTTCACCGGCGGCCCCGCCACCGCCCAGAAGATCCTCGAGTCCTGCGCCAGGCAGATGAAGCCGTCGGTCATGGAGCTGGGTGGCAAGTCGGCCAACATCGTCTTCGACGACGCGGATCTCGACGCGTCCTGCTTCATGGGCACCTTCATGTCGGTCGGGGCGATGAGCGGTCAGGGCTGCGCGTTCCCCACCCGCATGCTCGTGCACCGGCCCATCTACGAGGAGATGGTCGAGCGGATCTCGATGGTGGCCAAGGGCATCACCGTCGGCGACCCGTTCGGCGAGGGGATGATCGCCGGGCCCGTCGTGAACGAGGCGGCGCTCGAGCGGATCCTCGGCATGATCGAGCGGGCCAGGTCCGGCGGGGCGCGCCTCGTCGTGGGCGGCAACCGCCTCGACGGTGACCTGGCGCAGGGCTACTTCATCGCGCCGACCGTGTTCGCCGACGTCGACCCGCAGTCCGAGCTGGCCCAGAACGAGGTCTTCGGTCCCGTGCTGGCGGTCACGCCCTTCGCCGACGAGGACGAGGCCATCGCCATCGCCAACGCCACGAAGTACGGCCTGTCGGCGTACGTCCAGACGAAGGACCTGCGACGGGCGCTGCGCGTCGCCGAGGAGCTCGTCACCGGTGAGGTGCTCGTGAACGGCGCCCGCAACCTGGCCGTGCACCGACCCTTCGGGGGCCTCGGCAAGAGCGGCTTCGGGAAGGAGGGTGGCCGGGCGGGCATCGAGGAGTTCCTCCGCACCAAGAGCGTCGGCATCATGTGAACAGGGGCAGGTCGCAAGGGACGGGAACGTCGGGGAGCGGGTCCCCGGGCCGGGGCTGCAAGGGAGGACGGCCCCGGCGCATCTTGGTCGTGAGGATCCGACCCTCGAACAGCATGAGGCCGTCCTGGCGCTACAAGCCGCCGGGACCTACGGGGTCAGAAGATCACGGCGTCGGCGCGGCGAGCATCTGAGCGAGGCTCGCCTGATGCTCCTCGAGGGCTTGCAGGTAGCCGGGAGACTGTGACCTCGCGAGCTGCTCGTCCCCCCGATGGACCTGGGC
>DASSGC010000181.1:0-10644 GCA_035693765.1 Acidimicrobiales bacterium | reverse complement strand
GCCCAGCGCCTCGACCGACACCACCCCGCCGACCTCGGTCATCACCGCGCCGGCCGCCGGGGCCACGCTGCCCGTCGGCTCGCCGGTCACCGTGACCGGCACGGCGAGCGACGCCGGCGGCACGGTCGCGACCGTCGAGGTGTCGGTCGACGGGGGCGTGACCTGGAAGCGGGCCGCCGGCACGACGGCGTGGAGCTTCGTCTTCATCCCGACCGCGCTCGGCCCGCTGACGATCAGGTCGCGGGCCATCGACGACAGCATCAACGTCGAGGTGCCGGGCCCCGGCGTCACCATCACCTGCGGCGAGCGGGCCTACCCCGCGTCGATCTGGCACTCCTCGATCACGCCCACGGTGTCGTCGACCAACGACGCCAACCCCATCGAGCTCGGGCTCAAGTTCCGCAGCCTCGATGACGGCTTCGTCACCGGGGTCCGCTTCTACAAGGGCGCCGGCAACACCGGCACCCACATCGGCCACCTGTGGGACGCCTTCGGCAACCTGCTGGCCTCCGTCACCTTCGGCGCCGAGACCGCGTCGGGCTGGCAACAGGCGATGTTCCCCACGCCCGTGGCGATCAGCAAGAACACCACCTACGTCATCTCGTACTTCGCGCCCAACGGCCACTACGCCGGCGACCGGGACTACTTCGCCACCTCGGGCTACGAGGTGTGGCCGCTCCGGGCGCTGGCCAACGGCGAGGACGGCCCCAACGGCCGGTTCCGCTACGGCTCCTCGGGCTTCCCCGACACGTCGTTCAACTCCGCCAACTACTGGGTCGACGTCGTGTTCGACATCGACGACCAGCGGGCCCCCACCGTCATCGACCGCAACCCGGCCGTCGGGCTCGACGCCGTCGCCCTCGACGCCACGCCCAGCGCCCGGTTCAGCGAGGCCATGAGCGGCTCGTCCATCGTGATGGAGATGGTCGGCCCGGGCGGCCCCGTGACGGGAGCGACCAGCTACGACAGCGCCACCCGGCGGGCCAGGTTCACGCCCGACGCGCCGCTCGACCCGCTGACCACCTACACCGCCCGCGTCGCCCAGGCCCGGGACCGGTCCAACCAGCCGATCGCGGCCCCGGTGGAGTGGAGCTTCACGACCACCGGCACGGCCGACTCCTACCCGCTCACGTTCTGGGACACGTCGGCCACGCCGGTCCTGCCGTCGGTGAGCGACACGCTCGCCGTCGAGCTGGGGGTCAAGTTCACGGCCGACGTCAGCGGCTTCGTCAAGGGCGTCCGCTTCTACAAGGGCGCCAACAACGCCGGCGGCCACGTGGCCCACCTGTGGACCCTGACCGGGGTGGTGCTCGGCACCGCCATCTTCGCCGACGAGAGCGAGACGGGCTGGCAGCAGGCCAACTTCGCCACGCCGATCCCGCTCACCGCCGGCCAGACCTACATCGCCTCGTACTTCGCCCCCAAGGGCGGGTACGCCGTCACCGGCGGCGGCTTCGCGTCGGAGGGCGTCGACCGCGGCATCCTGCACATCCCCCGCAGCGGCGCCTCGGGCGGCAACGGCGTGTTCCGCTACGGCAGCTCCGGCCTGCCGGAGACGAGCTTCAACGCCAGCAACTACTGGGTCGACCTCGTCTACGTCCTGCCGCCGGACACCACCGGCCCGGTCGTGGTCGACCGGTCGCCCGCCCCCGACGTGGTCAGCGTCGTCACCACCGGCACGGTGACGGCCACCTTCGACGAGGCCATCAACCAGGGGACGCTCAGCTTCACCCTGGCCGGCCCGTCGGGCAACGTGGCGGCCACGGTGAGCTACACCGCGGGCACCCGCACGGCCACCCTCACGCCGTCGTCGCCGCTGGCGGAGGCCACCGTCTACACGGCCACCGTCTCGGCCGCCGACCTCAAGGGCAACGCCATGCCCGCCTCGGTGAGCTGGTCGTTCACCACGGTGAGCCCCCTCGGGTCGACCCCGGCCTCCATCTGGGACAGCTCGGTGGTGCCGGCGCAGCCGGCGGCCGCCGACACCGGCGCCATCGAGGTCGGCGTCAAGTTCCGGGCCGACAGCGACGGGCACGTCACCGGCATCCGCTTCTACAAGGGCCCGGGCAACACCGGCGCCCACGTGGGCAACCTGTGGAAGGCCGACGGCACGAACCTCGGCCAGGTGGCCTTCACCAGCGAGACCGCCTCCGGTTGGCAGCAGGCCAACTTCGCCGTGCCCATCCCGGTCACGGCGGGGAGGACCTACGTGGCGTCCTACTGGGCACCGGTCGGGCGCTACGCGGTGTCGGCCGGCCTGTTCTCGGCGGCCGGCGTCGACCGGGCCCCGCTGCACGCCCTGCGGTCGGGCATCGACGGCGAGAACGGGGTGTACAAGTACGGGCCCACCGGGTTCCCGACCAGCGCCTACAACGCCTCGTGGTACGGCGTCGACGTCGTGTTCGTCGACCTCACCGGCCCGTCGGTCGTCGCCACCAGCCCGGCGTTCGCCGCCACCGGCGTGGCGACCGACGCCGTGGTGACCGCCACCTTCGGCGAGCCGATCACGACCGCCACCCTGTCGGTGAGCCTGCACGACGACACGGCCGGCGGCAACGTCGCCGGCTCGTGGGCCTACGACAACGCCAGCCGCACGGTCACCCTGACGCCGGCGTCGGCGCTGGCGCCGGCCCACCAGTTCACGGCGACCGTCAACGGCGCCCGCGACGTGGCCGGCAACCCGATGGGCGGCCCGACCACCTGGTCGTTCACCACCATCGCCAGCGGGCTGCTCAGCTTCTGGGCGCCCAGCACCGTCCCCGCCGTGCCCGCGGCCAACGACAACGGCGCCATCGAGGTCGGCACCAAGTTCCGGGTCGACGTCGCCGGCAGGGTGCTCGGCGTCCGCTTCTACAAGGGGACCGGCAACACCGGCACCCACGTGGGCAACCTGTGGCGGTCGGACGGGGCCCTGCTCGGCTCGGTCACGTTCTCCGGCGAGACGGCGTCGGGCTGGCAGCAGGCCAACTTCGCCACGCCGGTCGACGTGGTGCCCGGCACCACCTACGTCGTGTCGTACTACGCCCCGGTGGGTCGCTACGCCGTGAACGGCGGCTACTTCACCACCGGCGTCGACAACGGCGTGCTGCACGCCCTGGCCTCCGGGGTCGACGGCGGCAACGGCGTCTACGCCTACGCCACCGGCGGCGGCTTCCCCACCAACAGCTACAACGCCGGCAACTACTGGGTCGACGTCGTCTACCAGGAAGGCCCCTGATGCCCCCGTCCCCCGATCACCCCCTCGGCTTCGCCGTGGTGGGGGCCGGCTACTGGGGCCCCAACCTCATCCGCAACATCCTGCGGTGCGACGACGCCGACCTGCGCTGGGTGTGCGACCTCGACGTCGACCGGGCCCGCAGGGCGATCGGCCGGCAGAGCGCCGTGGCCGTCACCGACTCGCTCGACGCCGTGCTCGACGACCCCACGGTCCACGCCGTGGCGATCGCCACCCCGGCCCACACCCACGTGCCGGTCGCGCTGGCCTGCCTCGAGGCCGGCAAGCACGTCATCGTGGAGAAGCCGCTGGCCACCTCGGTCGACGACGGCCGCAAGCTGGTCGAGGTCGCCCGCGACGCCGGCCTCGTGCTGATGTGCGACCACACCTACTGCTACACGCCGACCGTGCGGCACATACGCGCCATGGTCGCCACCGGCGACGTCGGCGACATCCAGTACATCGACTCGACCCGCATCAACCTCGGCCTGGTCCAACCCGACGTCGACGTGTTCTGGGACCTGGCGCCCCACGACCTGTCGATCCTCGACCACGTGCTGCCCGCCGAGGCCCGCCCCGTGGCGGTGGCGGCCCACGGAGCCGACCCCATCGGCGCCGAGCGGGCCTGCGTCGGCTTCCTGACCATGCCGCTGGCCAACGGCGGCATGGCGCACGTCAGCGTCAACTGGCTCAGCCCCACCAAGGTGCGCACCATGCACATCGGCGGCTCCCGCCGGATGCTCGTGTGGGACGACATGAACCCGGGCCAGCGGCTCACCGTGCACGACCGGGGCGTCGACATCTCGGGCACGATGAACGTCGAGGCCCGGCGCGACACCCTCATCTCGTACCGGGTCGGCGACATGGTCGCCCCGGCGCTCCCCGAGTCCGAGGCCCTCGGCGGGGTGATCCGTGAGATGATCTCCGCCGTGCGGGAGGGCCGCCCCGCCGCCACCAGCGGCGAGTCGGGCCTGTGGGTGCTCCAGGTGCTGGAGGCCGTGGGCCGCAGCCTCGACCGGGGCGGCGCGCTGGTCGGGTTGCCCAGCTAGTCCGCCGCGGCCACCGGCGTCAACCGAGCTCCCCCACCGATCCGCGACTCGGCCGAGGAGGCCCCCGTGACCGAACGTTCTCCCCAGTTCGCTCCGACATCGCTCGACGGCGCCCGTGTGCTCATCACGGGCGGCGCCGGCATGATCGGCTCGACGATCGCCGACATCCTCGCCCGGACGGCCGAGGTCGACATCGTCGTGCTCGACAACTTCGTCCGCGGCCGCCGGGCCAACCTGGCCGCCGCCGAGGCGACCGGCAAGGTCGAGGTGGTCGAGGGCGACATCCGCGACCGCGAGACCGTGGCCAAGGTCACCAGCGGGGCGGACGTGGTGTTCCACCAGGCCGCCATCCGCATCACCCAGTGCGCCGAGGAGCCCCGCCTGGCGCTCGAGGTGCTGGTCGACGGTGCCTACAACGTCATCGAGGCCGCCCACGAGGCCGGGGTGCGCAAGGTGGTCGCGGCCTCGTCGGCGTCGGTCCTCGGCCTGGCCGAGGAGTTCCCCACCCCGGAGCGCCACCACCCGTACAACAACCGCACCTTCTACGGCGCGGCCAAGGCGTTCAACGAGGGCATGCTCCGCAGCTTCAACGACATGGTCGGGCTCGACTACGTGGCCCTGCGGTACTTCAACGTCTACGGGCCCCGCATGGACATCTTCGGCGTCTACACCGAGGTGCTCGTCCGCTGGATGGAGCGCATCGCCGCCGGCCAGCCGCCCCTCATCCTGGGCGACGGCACCCAGACCATGGACTTCGTCTACGTCGACGACGTCGCCCGGGCCAACATCGCCGCCGCCACCGCCCCGGTGAGCGACGAGGTCTTCAACATCGCCTACGGCGCCGAGGTCAGCCTGCGGGGCCTGGCCGACGCCCTGCTGCGGGTCATGGGCTCCGACCTGGAGCCCGAGCACGGCCCCGAGCGCAAGGTGAACCCCGTGTCCCGGCGCCTGGCCGACACCACCGCCGCCCGCGAGCGCCTCGGCTTCGTCGCCGAGGTCGACCTCGACGAGGGCCTCCGCCGGCTGGTGGACTGGTGGCGGTCGTCCAGGGACGAGGAGGGCGCATGACCGCGGTCGATCAGTCCGGCCCCGTCGGCCCCGCCCCCGCCGCTTCGGCCAGGATGATCCCGGTCATGCGGCCCTGGCTCGGCGAGGCCGAGGCCGAGGCGGCCGCCGCGGCCGTGCTCTCCGGCTGGGTCGCCCAGGGCCCCCGGGTCGCCGAGTTCGAGTCGGCCTTCGCCCGCCGGGTCGACGCGGCCCACGCGGTGGCCGTCTCGTCGTGCACCACCGGCCTCCACCTCGCCCTGGTGCTGGCGGGCGTCGGGCCGGGCGACGAGGTCGTCGTCCCGTCGCTGTCGTTCATCGCCACCGCCAACGCCGCCCGCTACGTGGGGGCGACGCCGGTGTTCGCCGACGTCGACCTGCGCACCCAGAACCTCACGCCCGACACCGTCGCCCCCGTGCTGACCGCGGCCACCCGGGCGGTCGTCCTCGTCGACCAGGCCGGCATCCCCGCCGACATCGACGCCATGCGGGCGCTGTGCGATCCCCGTGGCATCACGGTCGTGCAGGACGCGGCCTGCGCCATCGGCGCCACCTGGCAGGGCGCCCCCGTCGGCGGCCGGGCCGAGCTGGCCGCCTTCTCGTTCCACCCGCGCAAGGTCATCACCACCGGCGAGGGCGGCATGCTCACCGTGGCCGACGCCGAGCGCGCCGGGCGCGGCCGCCGCCTGCGGGAACACGGGATGAGCGTCAGCGCCGCCGACCGGCACCGGGCCAGCGGCCCGGTCATCGAGCAGTACCTGGAGACCGGGTTCAACTTCCGGATGACCGACATCCAGGCCGCCGTGGGCCTCGTGCAGCTGGCCAAGCTCGACGAGATCGTCGAGCGGCGGAGGGCCCTCGGCGCGCGGTACCAGACGCTGCTGGCCCAGGTCCCCGGGCTCGCCGATGCGGTGACCGCGGCCGATCCCGCCGGCGGCACCACCAACTTCCAGTCGTTCTGGCTGCTCCTGCCGGACGGCTTCCCGGTCACCCGCGACGAGCTGATGGCCCGCCTGACGGCCGCCGGGGTCAGCGCCCGGCGGGGGATCATGGCCTCGCACCTGGAACCCGCCTACGCCGACGCACCCCGCGTCGAGCTGCCGGTGACCGAGCGGCTCACCCGCCGGTCGCTGATCCTGCCGCTGTTCCACGACATGTCCGAGTCCGACCAGGACCACGTGGTCGACGCGATCGCCGCGGCGGCGCGGCCCGGCGGCTGATGGCCCCCTCCGTCAGCGTCATCGTCCCCTGCTACAACTACGCGGAGTTCCTGCCCCGCTGCATCGGCAGCGTGGTCGACCAGCCGGGTGTCGACGTGCGGGTGCTCGTGATCGACGACTGCTCGTCCGACGACACGCCGACCGTGGCGGCCCGGCTGGCCGCCGAGTCCGGCGGGCGGGTCGAGGTGCGCCGCCACGAGGTCAACCAGGGCCACATCGCCACCTACAACGAGGGCCTCGCCTGGGCCGACGGCGACTACGTGGTGCTGCTGTCGGCCGACGACCTGCTGACCCCGGGCTCGCTCGCCCGCGCGACCGGCATCATGCAGACCCGCCCGTCGGTGGGCATGGTCTACGGCCGGCCCCTGTACGCGCCGTCCGACCAGCCGCCGCCCGCGCCGGGGGGCCGGTGGCGGGGCACGACCGTGTGGCCCGGCGGCCGCTGGATCGAGCAGCGCTGCCGCACCGGCTACAACGTCATCTCCTCGCCCGAGGTGGTGGTGCGGGGCTCGGTCCACCGCCACGTCGGCGGCTACCGCCCGGAGCTGCCCCACTCCGGTGACCTCGAGATGTGGCTCCGCATCGCCGCGGTCTCCGACATCGCCTACGTGAAGGGCGTCCCCCAGGCCATCTACCGGGTCCACCCGCGGAGCATGCTGCGGACCAACTACGCCGACCCGCTGGTCGACCTGCGGCACCGCAAGGCCGCCTACGACTCGTTCTTCGCCACCTGCCCCGACATCGAGGACCTCGACGCCAACCGGCGACGCGTCGGCCGGGCCTTCGCCCGCCAGGCGCTGTGGCAGGCCAGCCGGGCCCTCGACCGGGGGAAGGGCGCCGAGGTCGACATCGACGCGCTGGTGACGTTCGCCCGCGACGCCTGCCCCGGCCTGCGGCGGCTGCCGCAGTGGCACGGGCTGGCGCTGCGGCGCCGCTTCGGCCGCCGGTCGGTGTGGTTCCCGCCCCTGCTGGTGGCGGGCGCGGCCCACCGCCTGCGCGACGAGGTGGGCACGCTCCGCTGGAAGCTGCAGGGGCTGTGACGCCGGTGGGCACGCCGTGACCGACGCCGCCGCCCCCACGCTGCGGTCGAAGGTCGGCAGGGGCCTGGCCTGGAGCACGGTCAACACGGTCGTCGGCCGTGTCGGTCAGCTCTTCGTCGGCGTCGCCCTGGCCCGGCTGATCGCGCCGTCCGAGTTCGGGGTGTTCGCCGCCGCCCTGGTCGTGCTGACCGTGGTGGTGAGCATCAGCGAGCTGGGCGTCAGCGTCGCCATCGTGCAGGCCAAGGACCGTGCCGAGGTCGACCGCATCGCCCCGGTGGTCACCACCGTGTCGGTGGCGTCGGGCGCCGTGCTGGCGGCGCTCATGGCGCTGCTGGCCCCGTGGCTGGCCCAGGCCCTGGGGGCGCCGGCCGCCACCGGCCCCATCCGCGTGCTGGCCCTGTCGCTGGTGATCGCGGGCCTGTCGGCCACGCCGTCGGCGTGCATGCAGCGCGAGTTCCGCCAGGACCGCAAGCTCATCGCCGACACGGTGTCGTTCGCCGTCACCACCGCGGTGGCGCTCGCCATGGCCTCGGCCGACTACGGCGCCTGGAGCCTCGCCTGGTCCCGGGTGGCCGGCAACGTCGTGCTGTTCGCCTTCACCTTCGCCCTGGCCTCCGCCCGCTACCGGCCGGCCTGGGACGCCGCCCTGGCCCGCCGGCTGCTGCGCTTCGGGCTGCCGCTGGCCGGCGCGAGCATCGTCGTCTTCGCCGTGATGAACGTGGACTACGCCGTCATCGGGAACATCCTGGGCCCGACCCAGCTCGGCGTCTACGTGCTGGCCTTCAACCTGTCGGGCTGGCCGGTGGGGGCGTTCTCGTCGACCGTGCGGGCCGTGAGCCTGCCGGCGTTCTCGGAGCTGCGGGCCGACCCGCTCCGGCACCAGGCCAGCTTCGGTCGGGCGCTCGGGATGCTGTTCGTGCCGGTGGTGCCGGCCTGCGTGCTGCTCGGGGTGCTCGGCGGGCCGCTGGTGCGCTTCGTGTACGGGTCCCGCTGGTCCGACGCCGCCGGCCCCCTCGCCTTCCTGGCCGTCGTGGGCGCGTCGCGGGTGGCCCTGGAGCTGGCCTACGACTTCCTGGTGTCGGCCGGCGAGTCGGACGCCGCGTTCCGCCTCAACCTCCTGTGGCTGCTGTCGCTGATCCCCACCTTGATCGTGGCCGCCCACGTCGGCGGCATCACGGGCGTGGGGGCGGGCCACGTGGTTGCGCTGTGCCTCGTGGTGCTGCCCGCCTACCTCGTGGTCCTCCGGCGGCTCGGCGTCACCGTGCCGTCGATCGTCGGGCCGATCTCCCGCCCGCTGGCCGGCGGGGCCCTGATGGCGGGCGTGGCGCTGGCCGGGATGCTCGCCATGCCGACCGAGCTCACCCAGCTCGCGGTCGGGGGATCGCTGTCCGTGCTGGTCTACGGCCTGGTGGTCGGCCTACCGTTGTGGCGCCAGCACCGGCGGGGCGAGCTGTTCCGCGTGGTCGCCGCGCCCGCGGTGGCGGAGGCGGCGGCGTGAGCGAGCAGAGCGAGCGATCGATGGGCCGCATGGGCCGGAAGTTCAACCAGGCGGGCCGGCTGCTCCGCCACGAGGGCGCCGCCGGCGTGGCCGCCCGGGCCCTGCGCCGCCTGGGCGACCGGGTGGCGCCGCCGAGCCACATGCTCAACGTCCTGCGCGAGGACGTGCTGGCCGCGGCCGAGGCCCAGGCCCGGGGTGCCCGCCCCGGGGCGCTGCCCGCCCTGCCCGACGAGCCGCTGACCGTCGCCTGGGTCATGACCCCGCCCAACGAGGGCTCCGGCGGGCACACGACCCTGCTGCGCATGGTGGGCGCGCTGGAGCAGGCCGGGCACCGCTGCGTCCTCTACCTCTACGACCGGTGGGGTGGCTCGCTGCCCGACCACGAGCGCGTGCTGCGGGAGTGGTGGCCGTGGGTCCGGGCCGAGGTGCGTGACGCCGCGGCGGGCATCGACGACTCCCACGCCGTCATCGCCACGGCCTGGCCGACCGCCTACGTCGTGGCCGGCTCGCCGGCCAAGGGCACCCGCTTCTACCTGGTCCAGGACATCGAGCCCTGGTTCTACCCGGCGGGCGGCGAGGCGCTGCTGGCCGAGGCCACCTACCGGTTCGGCTTCCACGGCATCACCGCCGGCCGGTGGCTGGCCGGCAAGCTGGCGGCCGACTACGGCATGCCGGCCGACCACTTCGACTTCGGCTGCGACGTCGACCGCTACCGCCTGGCCGACCCCGAGGGCGCCACCGGGGCGCGGACCGGCGTCTGCTTCTTCGCCCGCCAGAGCACGCCCCGCCGGGCGTTCGACCTGGGCGCGCTGGCGCTGGAGGTGTTCGCCGCCCGCCATCCCGGCGTCGACATCCACCTCTACGGCGACCCGGTGGGCCGGATGCCGTTCCCCGTGACCGACCACGGCGTGATGACCCCGGCCGAGCTGGACGGCCTCTACAACCGCTGCGTCGCCGGCATGGTCCTGTCGGCGACCAACGTGTCGCTCGTGCCCCACGAGATGCTGGCCGCCGGTTGCATCCCGGTGGTGAACGACGCCGAGCACAACCGGGTGGTGCTCGACAACGACCACGTGGCCTACGCGCCCGCCACCCCGCACGACCTGGCCGGCACGCTCGGCCGCCTGGTGTCGCGCCCGGGCGCCGCCATCGCCGCCGAGGCCCGCGCCGCGGCCGCCAGCGTCCAGTCACGGTCGTGGGACGAGGCCGGCCGGGCCGTCGCAGCCATCGTGCGCCGGGTCGTGGACGAGGCAGGTCGTGGCCCCGGCGCCTGAGCCCCTCGTCGTCGTCGGCGCCGGGGGCTTCGGCCGCGAGACCGTCGAGGTCGCCCGGGCCGTCAACGCCGCCCACGAGGCCCGCCACGGCGCCCCCCGCTGGGAGGTGGCCGGCTTCCTCGACGACGATCCCGCCCGCTGGGGCACGACGGTGGGCGGCACGACGATCCTCGGCCCCGTCGCCGCCGCGGCCGACCGGCCGTCGGCCCGGGTCGTCGTGTGCACCGGCAACCCCGGCAACTACACGTCCAAGCGGGCCATCGTCCGCCGGCTCGGCCTCGACCCCGGCCGCTACGCCAGCCTGG
>DASSGC010000180.1:0-12391 GCA_035693765.1 Acidimicrobiales bacterium | reverse complement strand
ATGTCCGCATCCAGGCCAGCTTGCGGTGTCTCCCGGGGTCACCGCAAGGCCGGGGACGATGCCCGAACGTGCCGGTCCGCCTGCCCGATCGGGCAGTCAGGCGGTCCCGATCGGCTCCCCGTCGACCGTGACGGTCACCCGGTCGTCGTAGAAGGCGAGCAGCCCGGCGATGCGTCCGCTCTCCGGCAGCGGGGTCGGGTACGACCAGGCCACGTCGGGCACCACCCGGTCGCCGTCGCGGGCCGAGAAGTGCACGGTCGTGCCCTTGTAGGGGCAGTGGGTGACCGTGGCGGACGGGGTCAGCAGGTCCATCCGGGCGTCGACCCGCGGGATGTACCAGCGGGTCGGCAGCCCGGTCTCGAACAGGGCGTGCGGGCGGACGGTGCGGGCCAGCTCGACGTCCCCCAGGCGCACCACGACCTCCCGCGAGCTGGGCAGGATGTCGATGCGGGCGTACGGGCTGCGGACGTGGGTGAAGACCTCCTCGTCCTCCTCGAACCACGCGTCCATGGCCCCCCAGTCGAGCCGGACGTGGTCGCGCAGCTCCTCCAGCGGGCTGGCGGCGTAGCGGACGGCCGCGTCCCTGGCCTCGGACGACGCGGTGCGGACGGTCAGCACCTCGCCGTCGCCCCGGCTGGGGGAGTGGTCGGTGCCGCCGGTCGGCACCAGCTCGGCCCGGACGTCGCTCACGGGCAGGTAGTAGGTGGGGTAGTAGGGGACCTCCCACACCAGCAACGGGTGGGTCGTGTCGACCACCACCTCGCCGCCGAGGTAGGCCCGCACCCGCTTGGCGGACGGCTCGACCCGCACCCGCCCTCGCGATGTTGTCGTCATGCCAGCACAAACCGCGCTCGGGCCGGGGCGATTCCCGGGCCGGCGGCCGATCTCGCACCAATCCGGCCGCAGGTGGACCTTCCCCCGGGCCGGGAGGCGGGCCGATCATCCGGGCCATGGACGATCTGACCGCCACCGTCGCAGAGGCCACCGAGCGCTACCAGGAGTCGCTCGCGGAGCGGCGGGTCGAGGCCGAGGCCGGCGTGGCCGAGGTCCGGCACGGCCTGGCGTCCGTCCTGACCGACGAGGGCGAGTCGGCCGCCACCGTCGTCGACGACCTGGTGGCCTGGGGGGAGCGGGCCACGGTGGCGACGGCCGGCCCCCGGTACTTCGGCTTCGTCATCGGCGGGGCCCTGCCGGTGGCGCTGGCCACCGACCAGCTCGTGTCGGCGTGGGACCAGAACGCGGCGATGGCGGTGATGTCGCCGCTGGCGGCGGTGGCCGAGGAGGTCGCCGGCCGGTGGCTGGCCGACCTGCTCGGGCTGCCGGAGACCACCTCGGTCGGCTTCGTCACCGGGGGCCAACCGGCCAACACGACCTGCCTGGCCGTCGCGCGGCACCACGTCCTCGCGGCCGCGGGCTGGGACGTCGAGGCCCGCGGCCTGCAGGGTGCGCCGCGGGTCCACGTGGTGGTCGGCGCCGAGCGGCATGCCACCATCGACGCGGCCTGCCGGGTGCTCGGGCTGGGCGCGCCCGGCGTGGTCGTCGACGCCGACGAGCAGGGCCGGATGCGGGCCGGTGCGCTCGACGCGGCCCTGGCGGCGCTCGACGGCCCGACGATCGTGTGCGCGCAGGCCGGCAACGTGGTCACCGGCGCGTTCGACCCGTTCCCGGAGATCGTCGCGGCGGCCCACCGGCACGGCGCCTGGGTCCACGTCGATGGGGCGTTCGGCGCCTGGGCCGCCGCCTCGCCGGCCTTCCGTCACCTGACGGTGGGCATGGCCGGCGCCGACTCGTGGTCGGTCGACGGCCACAAGCTGCTCAACGTGCCCTACGACAGCGGGTACGCGTTCACCGCCCACCCCGCGTCCCACCAGGCCACCTGCGGGAGCAGCGCCAGCTACTACGTGATGGGCGGCGACGAGGCGCCCCGCGACGGCATGTCCTGGGTGCTGGACGCCTCCCGGCGCGCCCGCGGCGTCGTCACCTACGCCGCGCTGCGGCACCTCGGGCGGTCGGGGGTCGCCGACCTCGTCGACCGGTGCTGCCGCAACGCCGGGCGCGCCGCCGGCGCGCTCGCCGGCGAGCCCGGCGTCGAGGTTCTCAACGACGTCGTGTTCAACCAGGTCACGCTGCGCTTCGGCGGCGACGACGGCCACACCCGGGCCGTCCTGGCCGCCGTCCAGCGGGACGGCACCTGCTGGGCGGGCGGGGCCACCTGGCAGGGGCGGGCGGTCATGCGCCTGTCGGTCGCCAACTGGTCGACCACCGAGGCCGACATCGACCGCTCCGTCGCCGCCGTGGTGCGCTGCCACCGGGCGGCCGCCAGCCCCGGCGATCCGTCCTGACGGCGCACGGCGCGTCATGCCATACGCACCGTGGGTCGGGGCCGTTGGGCCCTGCCGGGCCGGGGCGGGGCGGGCGCACGATGTCAACATGAGTACCCCTGACGGCGATCTCGCCCTGCGGACACCCGACACGCCGGCCGAGGCAGGTGCGGGGACCGGACCACCCCGTCCGCGGCGGAAGCTCCTGATCGCGCTCGGGGTCGCCGCGACCGTGGTCCTGCTGGCGGTGCTCGCCGCGGTCGTCCTGGACGGCGGCGACGACGACACCGCGACCACCGGCACGACGGCGAGCTCGGTCGTGCCCGGCTCGACCGACGAGCCCGCGACGACCGCACAGCCCGGGACGACGGCCGCGCGCGCCACCGCGCCGCCCGCCGACCAGACGGACGCCGCCGCAGCGCTGGCGCCCTTCTTCTCGGCCGCGGGGACCCTGGACGGGAAGCTCGACGCCGCCCGGGCGGCCATCGACGCCACCGGGCCCCCGTGGGCCCCGGTGCCCGACGACGTGGCCGCCGCCGTCGCCGCCGCCGAGCTGGGACCCGTGGCCGAGCACATCCCGGCCGGGCTGCCGGACGACCTGCTGCAGCCGGTGATCCTCGTCTACAGCGACCTGTCGTCCCGCCGGGCGTCGATGAGCAGCTTCGCCATCGCCTGGACCCCCGACCCGGGCAACGACCTGCCCGCCGAGCTGGCCAACGGGGACGAGGCCGCCGGCCGGTTCGCCGACGACCTGGCCGCCGCCCGGTCGGCGGCGGCGTCGGCCGCGCCGGTCACCATCGCCGCCGCCGAGTCGCGGGACACGGCCGAGGTCATGCTCCTCGTCCAGTACGTCAACTCGGCCAACGCAGGCTGCGACGGCCGTGGTGGGGTCATCGTGACCGACCTGCCGAGCATCGTGTGGGCGTCCGACTCGGGCGGGACGATCGGGGGCATCGGCTTCGAGGCCACCCGCGACCCCGGCGGTGGCTGGGAGCCCCACCTCCTGGCCTGCTGACCCGCAGCCCTGACCGCAGCCCTGACCGCAGCCCTGACCCGCAGCCCTGACCGCAGCCCTGACCGCAGCCCTGGCCCGCAGCCCTGGCCCGCAGCCCTGACCCGCAGCCTGGCGCCCCGGCCGGCGCCGGTCAGGGCCGGTCCCCGGGCGCGCCGGCCAGGAGCCGGCCTGCGAGCCAGGTGAAGGGTTGATCGGTGCCCGCGGGGGGTGGTGCACCTCGCGGCGTCGCTCGACCACCTCCACGTCGCCCAGCAGCTCGACCAGGTCGTCGGCGCTGTAGCGGCGCACGGGCAGGCCCGAGCATCGGGTGGGCCCGTCCGCCGCGAACGTGCCGATCACGAACCCGCCGCCGGGCCGGAGCGCCCGGTGCAGCAGCGACACTCGCAGCGGCGGGCAGCAGGGGCCGCGCCCGGCCCAGCGAAGCACAGCGGGATGGGCCGGCCCTCACGGGCGGCCGGCCGCCTCCCACGCGTCGTGGGCGTCGTGCACGCGTGCCCACAGCGCGGCGCGGCGCGGCCCGTCGACCGTCGTCAGGTCGAGGCCGAACACGTCGCCGAGCGCGCTGGTGAGCTCGGCCGTCGTGGCGAGGGTGGCCTCGGCCGGGCAGGACCCGATCCGCTTCAGGGTGAGCCCCCGCAGGATGTCGACGCCGGTGGCGTCGCGTCGCTGGGCGGTCAACACCCGCACGAAGCCCGACTCCGGCGAGGTCGACAGCCACGCGTGCTTCTCTGCGAAGCTGTCCATGCCCACGGGCGCCGACCGCCACGACATCCCGGCGAACCCGCCCGCGGGGTCGTGGGTGAGGTGCCAGTCGCCGACGTCGCCGGGCGTGTGGCCGAGCACCAGGCGGAACGGTCCCTGGTCCCAGGACCCGGGTCGCAGCGGCAGCGGCTCGTGCAGGGCGTCGCCCAGCCCGGCGTCGACGTACCAGTCGCCGGCCGGGTTGGTCGGGTCGGGGAGGTCGTGGACGATCAGGACGAGGTGGTTGGCCATCCCGTCCTCGCTCGGGCCGCCCGGTCCGTGGACGCCGCCGACGTGGCGGGTGACCCGGTAGCCGAGGGCCCGCAGCAGCTCGCCGAGCGCCCCGTTGAGCTGGAAGCAGTACCCGCCGCGCCGGCTGGTCGCGATCCGGGCGAGGGACTCGGCGGGGTCGATGCCCCACCGCTCGCCGAGGTGGATCCACAGGGTTTCGTAGGGGACGCGCTCCACGTGCGCCCGGTGGATGCGGAACAGCGCGCCCACCGACGGCGGCTCCCACTCGACGCCGAGCCGGTCCAGGTATGCGCGGTGCTCGACGCCGAGTCCGTTCATCCCCATGCCCCTGACGATACGCAGCCCGCCCGAAGACCGGTCACCGCGGCGCGAGGTAGCGGTACTCGTGTGTGACCTCGAAGCCGGCGCGGCGGTAGAGGGCTCGGGCCCCGGCGTTGCCTGCCATCACGGCGAGGTACATCCCGGCCGCACGGTGGTCGTCCGCCGCGAGGGCCGCGGCGTGGAGGACGGCCGACGCCACGCCCCGCCGCCGGTGCGCAGGGGGCGTGGCCATGCACTGCACGCCGGCCCAGCCGTCCTCGACGACGATCTGGCCGACGCCGATCACCGCGGCACGGTCCCGCACGGCCACGAACACGCTCGGCAGGAGCGGCGCCAGCAGGACTTCCCGGCACACGCGGGCCTGGCGGCGGCTGCGCCCCCGGCCCGACTCGACCGACCACCAGGTGTCGAACCAGGCATCGGTGGGGCGGTCGGACAGGTCGACCGACCACCCGTCCGCCGGCGGCGTCCGGTCGACCACGGCGGCGGTGGCGGCGGCGGCCACGAGCGTGCGGGCGCCCGCCACGTACCCCCTCGCCGCCAGGTACGGGGCGAGGGCGGGCGGGGCCGATGCGCTGCTCACCTGGAACAGCGGGGCCGCGCCGCGTGCGCGGTAGAACGTCTCGGCCCGGGCCACGAGGCCGCCCAGGTCGCGCCGGTCGTCGTGGTCGGCGTGGTCGCCCGGGTCGCGCCGGTCGGCGTGGTCGCTCTCGTCGACCGGCCGGGTGGCGAGTGCGGAGTTGGCGCGGCGGGTGCACCCGTCGGCCCAGCGCAGGCGCCAGCCGTCGTGCCGCTCGACGACCACGGGCGGCCATGCGTTGGCCATCAACTCGTCGAGCCGGGGCCGGCCGGGCATCCGGTGCACGCTACGCCAGGGCGGCGCGGCTCGACCGGGCGGTCACGGCTCGCGACCTGAGCGCGCTCCGTGGTGGTAGACCTTGGTACGTGAGCGCCTACCCGTACGCGGGGACAGGCCCCCCGTACTCCCCGCCGTCGACGGCCGACCCCACCGCGGTCATCGGGCGCCGCATCGGCGCGTGGGTGATCGACGCGGTGTTGTTCTGGCTGCTCATGGCCTTCTTCGGACCGAGCCCGCTCAGCCCGTTCGCCGAGTACTACGACGAGGCCGACCTGGCCGAGGACAACTGCGACTTCGTCATGGAGGTCGACGACGACGCCACCAACTGCCTCGACATCGGCGACCGCTTCTACGTCACCGACACCACCGAGTCGCTGATCCAGGGCGTGGTCGCACTCGCCTGGGTGTTGCTGGTCCTCGGGGCGCTCCAGGGCGTGAAGGGTGTGACGCCGGGCAAGGCCCTCTTCCAGGTGAAGGTGGTCGACGAGCAGGGCGGGCCACCCGGCTTCGGGCGGGCGCTGGGCCGCACGGTGCTGTGGGTCGTCGACGGCGCGCCCTGGTGCCTGCCCCTCGTCGGCTTCGTCACCGGGCTCAGCAGCAAGGGCCACCGCCGCGTCGGCGACATGGCCGCCAAGACCTTCGTCGTCGACCGGTCGCACACCGGCCCGGTGATCGTGCCCGGCCTCACCACTGCGGCCGCCGCCTACGGGCCGGGGCAGCCGTGGGGCGGGGCGCCGGGGGGCGCGCCACCGCCGGGCGCCGCGGGCGGAGCGCCAGGGGCGTGGGGCGTGCCACCGCCCGGTGCGGCCGGCGGACCCTACGGGGCCGGGACGTGGGCCCCGCCGCCGCAGCCGCCGCCCGCCGGCTGGGGTCCGCCCCCCACCGGCCCGGCGTCGGCGACCCCGTCGGGCGCCCCGCCGGGCGGGCCACCCGAGCCGGGACCCGCAGGCGAGCGACCGCCGTTCCCCACCGGCTGGGCACCGCCCGGCGGCGCCAGGCCCGCCCCACCGGCGGGCTCCCCGGCGGAGCCATCTGCGGTGCCCGCCGACCGCCCGGGCGAGGCGGGCGCTGCGGGCCCGCCGGCCGCCATGGCCCCCGGCGAGTCGCCGGAGGAGGCGGAGCCGCCCGAGCGCGCGTTCGGAGAGGCACCGCCGGCGGCGGCGCCGGGACCGCCTGGCGACGCCGCCGCAGGGCCACAGGGCGAGGCGGAGGCCGCCCCCGCGGGCTACGAGCCCCAATGGGACGCCGCGCGAGGCACTTACATCGTGTGGGAGCCGGACCGGGGCGCGTGGCTCGGCTGGGACGAGGCCGCCAAGACGTGGAAGCCGCTCTGACCTGAGCGCGCGGGCGCTCGGGGCGCGGCGGTGGTGGACTTCCGGCCCCCGCCATCCCGGCGGCGAGGACCCCGCAGCATGGCAGTGTCCGTCCCGTGGACCCGAGGCGGACGAGGTGAGCGACGAGGTGAGCATGGTGCGCTGGGAGTACCTGGGGGTGTCGGTGGACACGAGGATGCGGGCGATCGGCAACTGGGTCGTCACCGAGCCGGTCGGGCTGAAGGGGCCGTGGCCGGAGGCCCGGTCGCGTCTCGGCTACGAGGGCTGGGAGCTGGTCGTGGGCCTCCCCGAGATGCACAGGAACATGACGAACCTGGAGCACGCCCACTTCGTCTTCAAGCGCCAGGTGCAGGGCTGAGCGACCACGTCACCCGTCGCAACGTCTCAGGGGAATCATCGCTCCAACAAGCCGGGGCCGATCCGCGTCGCACGTACATCGAAGATGGCGCCGTCTACTGCCGTGGGAGCTTCCAGTGCCTTGCCGACGCGTTCACTGTGGGGCTTGAGAAGTCGGGCGGCGAACTGCTCCTCGGAACGCGGGTCGTTCGCATTCTCTGCGACGACCGGCGCGTGGCCGGCGTCGAGCTCGACAACGGCCAGCGCATCGCGGCGCCCACGGTCGTCTCGGCGATCGATGCTCGAAGCACGTTTGAGGACCTGGTCGGCGCCGACCGGCTGCCGGGGCGGTTCCTGCGCCGCCTGCGTGGCGGGGAGCTCTCGCCGTCCGCCGCCTGCATCTACGTCGGGACGGACCTCGACGCGCGGGCGCTCGGTGCACACCACGAGACCGTGGTCGCACGGACGTGGGACATCGAGCAGCAGTACAGCAGCGCCCTGGCTGGACGCATCGCGGCCGCGCATGTCGTGATCCCGTCGCTGACCGATCCTTCGCTGGCGCCGGCCGGTGAGCATGTCGTGATCGTCCAGGCGGGCACCGCCCGAGAGTCCGGCGAGTCGATGCGTGACGACCGGAGTGTCGCCGAAGACCTCCTGACGCTCGCGGAGGACGTGCTGCCGGGATTGCGTGAGCACCTCACCTTCATCGAGCCAGTCGGGGGCGACCGTGCAGGATCGTTCCCGCCAGTGCATCGCATGGGCCCGATCTACGGCTGGATGGGGACGCCGGCTCAGACAGGCCTGCGGCGGCTCGCCCAGACCACCCCGGTGTCGGGCCTGGTCCTGGCCGGTCAATGGATGCGCCCCGGCCACGGCATCATCTTGGTCGTCGACTCGGGGATCGAGGCAGCGCGCCTCGTCACCGGCGCGCCAGCGGCCGCGCCGCCGCTGCCGCTCGGGCTACCTGGCGTTCTTGCTGGTGGTCCCTGCGGGTGGCGCCGAGGGCTTCGAGGCGCTGTGTCGGTGGCCACGCGAACTGCCCACTGGCGGCCAGCGGGCAGTTCCCACCGGCGGCGAACTACGCGGTGTGGTTGCCGCCGACGGAGATCCCGGTGCAACGTTCGTGACCGAGCCGGCAGCGTTCGGGGGCGTACGCGTTCTTGATCACATCCAGCCCGTGTTCAGGTACGGTCGCGTGGATCGGGGATGACCATGGCAACGACCTCCGGTGAGCTGACGTTGCACCTGGAGCGGGTTCTGCCCGCGCCGCGGCCGTTCGTGTTCAGGATGCACTCCGACCCGGCGTTGTTCGCCCAGTGGTGGGGCCCCAAGGGCTTTTCCGCTCCGAGCGTCGAACTCGACGTGCGCGTCGGAGGCCGCTATCGAATCGCGATGCAGCCACCCGAAGGCGATCGCTTCTTCCTCTCGGGGGAGTTCCGTGAGGTCGACCCGCCCGCCCGGTTGGCGTACACGTTTCGATGGGAGGACCCCGACCCCGACGATCGGGAGACCATGGTGGTGTTCTCGCTTCGTGATCTGGGCGGGTCGACGGAGCTGACGGTCGATCAGGGCCCGTTCGCAACCGTGGGGCGTCGGACGCTTCACGAACAGGGCTGGACCGAAACTGTTGACCGTCTGACGGAACTGATCACGAGCAGGGAGTGGCCTGAGCACAACAACTAGGACGCCCGCGGACTCCCATCGGCCCGGTCAGCGTGACCTGGCGTTCCTGCCGATTCGGCGCCCCGAGGCTGCGTCCGAGGGGTCGCGAAGCCTCAGCACCGTTCGGAGATCCGGTGCGTCGTGGACTGTGACGTGCCTCATGGAGCGCGGAGCTCCCGACCTCCGCCAACCACGGAACGTCATCGACGACTGTCGGCGCCTCGTAGAATCCGTGGCCAGCCCTCGCCGATGGCACCGGAGGCCGTGCACGTATGGCGATGCGATCGTTGGAGACCGACTACCTCGTCGTGGGCGCGGGCGCGATGGGCATGGCCTTCACGGACGCTCTGATCGATCACGCCGACGTGCACGTCACGCTCGTCGACCGTCGCCATGCAGCCGGCGGGCATTGGCAGGACGCGTATGCGTTCGTCCAGCTTCATCAGGCGTCGGTGTTCTACGGCGTCGCGTCGACCGTGCTCGGTGGTGGCGCCGTCCAGACGAGCCCCCCGGAGAAGGGGCTCCACGAACGGGCCCGCCGGTCCGAGGTCCAGG
The DNA here is from genome assembly GCA_035693765.1 of Acidimicrobiales bacterium. Classification (GTDB taxonomy): domain Bacteria; phylum Actinomycetota; class Acidimicrobiia; order Acidimicrobiales; family VFJN01; genus ZC4RG19. The sequence goes on along the minus strand of DASSGC010000180.1, from coordinate 2,995 downwards.
CTTACTACGACGACATCCTGCATCGCCGCTTCCTCGGCTCGGGCCGCGTCACCTTCCTCGGAGGGAGCGAGTATCACAGGGACGGCTCCTCTCACCTCGTGACGTCCGGAGTGTCGGGCGAGACCGTGCGCGTCGACGTGCGACGCCGCGTCGTCGACGCCGCCTACCTGTCGCCGACGATCCCCGCGACGACACCCCCACCGTTCGGTGTTACTGACGACGCCAGCGTCGTCGCCATCAACGAGCTCGCCGGGTTGGCCGAGGCGCCGAACAGCTATGTGATCGTCGGGTCCGGGAAGACCGCCACCGACGGGATCGTGTGGTTGTTGGCGAATGGCGTGCAGCCAGACCGGATCGTCTGGGTGCGCCCGCGTGACCCCTGGATGCTCGATCGCGCCGGCATCCAGCCCGATCCGGCGGTCGCGCTCGGGCTTGCTGCGGACACCATGGCGGCGGCCGCCGACGCCGAGTCGCTCGACGATCTGTTCCTGCGCCTCGAAGCTGCCGGCGTGATGCTGCGGATCGACACCGACATCGTTCCCACGATGGCCAAGACACCCACCCTCGGCGCTTGGGAGCTCGAGCTGCTCCGCACCATCGAGAACGTCGTTCGCCTGGGACACATCGAGCACGTGACTCGCCGGGAGATCGTCCTCGACGCTGGGTCCGTCCGACTGGCGCCGGGCTCGCTTGTGGTGCACTGCGCCGCGTCCGGACTGCAGTACCCACCCATGGTCCCCGTTTGGGGCCCGGACAAGATCCGGCTCCAGACGATCCGGGCCGGCTTCCCGTGCTTTTGCGCCGCTCTCGCCGGCTACGTCGAGGCAACCCGCGATGACGACCGAGAGCGCAACCGTTTGTGTCCGCCCAACACCCTCCCGGACAGCCCCGCCGACTGGGCGCGGATGCAGGTTCGTGGAACCGTCGCGACGCGTGCGTTCGGCGCCGAGCCAGACATCGCCGCCTGGGCCGACGGTTGCGCCCTGAACCCCGCGCGCATCGAACCGTCGCGACGCGACGATCCCGCGGTGCAGGCCTCTGCCGCGCGCCTGGCTGACGTGGCCGAGCGCGGGCTCGCTCGTATGGCCGAACTCGCCCGCGAGCCGCTGTCGAGCGTCGACGAAGTTCGAGGATGAACAGACGCGAACGGTCGTCCGCAACTCTCCAGGGCCGAGCTGATCCGATGGGCACCTACCGGCACCTCGGGGATGTTCTCCCAGTGGCGACAACCTGACGACTCCCATGAGCATCGGACGGTCGCCGTACTCCTCACGCCGAGAGAGGACCGGGTCCGTCTCTGGGACACCACCTCGTTCACGCTCGTCGGTGATCTCGGACACTCCGAGGAAGAGATCGCGCGGATGCGCTCGCTGTGGAACGACCGGCACGCGGGCATAGGCCTCGGCCTGCGGCGCTTGGCTACGGGTCGAGTGCCGGCAGTTCCTCGATCTCGAGGGTCCGCATCGACGGCCCGGAACAATATGGCGCGGGCCGCCGCGACCACTTCCGTCGATCGGGTCGCCTCGGTGCGAGATGAGGAACGTCGGCGGCCTGGCTTGGGCTGGCGTTGCGCACTCGGCCGCGGTCCTGGGCGTCGCCTACGAGATCGCTGGTGTCCGCGGGAGGAGTTGGTCGATGAGGGTCTTCGCCAGCCACGACTGGTATCGCTCGGTCTTCCAGCCTCGGTCGATGACGAGGAGCCGGTACAGCTCGGGCGACAGGAGGGCATGGACGATGTCGGCGGCGTCGCGCTCGCGAAGTCCGGGCCGCAGTGCGGCTGCGCGCGCCAATGAGCGCGCGATCAGCCGTTGACCCTGTTGCCGTTGGCCGGTCAGTGCATCGAGGAGCGCAGCCGCGTCGGCGTCGGTCCCGGCTGCGCTGACGAGGACGCGGTAGAGCGGTGCGATCCCGGCGTTCACCTGCGCGGTGATCGCGACGAAGCCCGCTAGTTGCTCTCTCGGGTCACGCTCTGCGAGAAGTGTTCGAACCTGTGGTCGATCTGCCATCGGAACGTTCTCGTCGTCGCCGACGATGGACACGTCGAGCAGGGACTTGAGGATCCCGTGCTTCGACGAGAACAGTCGGTACACCGTCGCCGGCGGGACGTCGGCGAGCTCGCTGATCGCCTCGATGGTCGTTGCTCCGTAGCCCCGTTCGAGGAACAGGCTGCGCGCAGCCTCGACGACGGCGGCCCGCGCCAGGCGCGTCCTGGCCTGGTCTCGCCTGACCCCGGACGATCCTCGTGACGTCACCAGGTTGAGACTAGCACTCTCGAAATGAGAGTGATACTCTCAGTACCAACCGAGACCCCTCAGGACGTGAGAGGAAGGGACGCAGATGAAAACCATGACGTGCAGGCAGTTGGGTGGACCGTGTGACGTGGCGCACCACGGCGACGACGCGAACGAGATCATCAAGACGCAGGACAAGCACCTCAGGGAAGCCGTCGCCGCTGGCAGCACCGACCACGAGACGGCGCTGAGCGAGATGAAGGGCCGCTGGAAGCGGCCTGTCTCGGGACTGAAGTGGTACCGCCAAGTGCAGCGCGACTTCGCTGCGCTTCCGGACGACGCGGGTGTCCGCTGAGATGCCGAGCTCGGGCGAGGCGGCGTGGACGTCACCGACTCCGGTCGCGATGGCTGCGTCGGCAACTTCACGGCTGAGGTAGCCGTCATGCCCTACACCGTGGATTTCAACAGCGTCTCGACCGTCGGTCTGGAGTCGTCGCCGGTCGCGGCCGCGCTCGCTGGTCTCCGGGCGAACGAGGCCCGCTACTTCAAGAACAAGTACCACCACGTCTTCGCAGTCGAGCCTGCGAGCAACGCCAAGGCGAGCATCGACTGGGTGCACCGGATCCTCAAGGATGAACGAGACATCGTCATCTCGTCTCGACCCCTCGAGGCGACGGCCTTCCAGGTCGAGAACATCCGAATGGCCTACGTCTTCTACGAGAGCGGGCTGTCGATCAACGTGATGTACACCGTCGACGACCCGA
>DASSGC010000179.1:0-4374 GCA_035693765.1 Acidimicrobiales bacterium | reverse complement strand
GCACCGGCGTGGCGTCCGCGGCCTGGGCCGACTCGGCCAGCCATTCGGCGGTCACACCCGTCGAGGTGACACCCGCCCACTGGTCCGTGATCGTGGTGACCGTCCGCGAGATCTGCCGCAGCGGGTTCACGCTGCCCGCCGATGTCAGGATCACCGACGGGTCGAGCGTGAACGGCACCATGAACCCACCCGCCGAGTCCGGGCTGATGGTCATCGCCTTCTGCTCGGCCTGGACCTCGGCCACCCGCTGGTACGCCCGGGCCTCCCGGGGCGTCCAGGTCAGGTGCCCGCGGGTCGGGTCCACGAGCAGCTTGCAGAACGCCGTCTCGTAGTCGGGGTCGCCGGTGGCGATCGCCCACCGCGCCGCCAGGTTCCGCGCCGGCGCCGGGCCGACCGACACCAGCGCCTCGGCCTTCGCGAACGCCGAGTCGTCGACGCCCTCGGCGCGCTTGTGCGCCGCCGCGATCACCCGCTTCGCGTCCGACTGGAGCCCCGACGACCTGGAGGGGCGCTGAGACGCTCCGGGCTCTGACCCGGCCTCGCGGCCACCCGTGCCGGCATCGAGCCCGCCGAGCACCGCGGCCTGCCACTCGTCGCGGGTCTCAGCGATCTTGGCCTCGATGTGGGAGAGCCCATGGACCAGGCCCTCCCCCCGCTCGGCCAGCCCCGCCGACTTCTTGCCCGACTCGAGCTCGTCGTTGACCTTGCGCAGGTCGGCAGTGAGCCGCTCCTGCTCGGCGTACAGGCTCGACAGGGTGTCCTGCAGAACGCTCGCGGTCGTCATCGTTGTCACCTTCCAGGTACCGGGTTGCTTCGGTCCGTGGTGACAACCAAGCCACCGCGGCAGGCAGTCGACACCCACCCAAGGATGTCGGGCCCACCGTCCAGCGGGTCTGCCGTCAGATTACCCCTGCACGTCGTCGGGTGGCGGACGCCGAAAGCCGAGCCGGAGGGCCTCGTCGTCGGACATGTCGCCGGCCATGAACCGGCGCGCGGCCGGCGACAGCCGGGCGAACCCGGCGGCGGCCTCGTCCACCATGGCGGCCATGTCCTGGGGTGCGGTCATATGGCGGCTCCTTTCGGCCAGACCCTGCCCGAGTCCCCAGACTTCACCGATCCCCAGACCCGTACGGACGGCGAGAAGGGTGGCAGGGGTCTCCGGGGTGCCAGCGCCGATCCCGTCGCGACCCGGCCCCCCTATGCCGGCTGGTCGCCGCGTCGCGAGTTGCACGAGCGTCAGCCCGCGCTGCAGGCTGGTAGCCCTCGGCGTGGCCGAGCTCGGGCCGGCGGGAAGTGCTCCTCGGCCACCGAGTTGCACGTCGGGCATAGCGCGCCGACGGCGCGATCTGCGGCCGATGCGGACGAGCTCGCGGGCGCCGCCGCACTCCGGGCGGGCGGTCACGGTCACCACGGGTCCGCCTGCCAATCTCGGGGTTTACCGACACCGTCAGGGTGTGTCGGGAAACCGTCCGATTCGGCCTGTTTCCCCTGGTCAGGGGCCTGCGTATTATCCGACAGGGTGGCTTGTCGGATAACCGGTGTCGGGTAACCGGGGAGTGTCCACGTGGCTGGTCGGCCCTGCACCTGCTGGTCACGTTCGGAGACCACGCCCAGGCGCTTGGCGGCCCGCTCGATCATCTTCTCGCCGTAGCCCTCGGGGCGGCCCTCGGCGATGATCTCGGCCCGCTTGCGGGGCCTGTCGGCGAGCACTTCGCGGAGCCACTCGACCGCGCCGTCGATCTTGTCCCGCTCGTCGGCGTCGGGCTGCGGGGCGAGGAGCTGGTCGCCCGTGTGGGCGGACTCGCCGAGCCAGTCGACACGGACGCTCCCGCCCTCCATGTCGGCCAGGAGCGTGTACGCCAGCGACGGGTATGGCGGTGCGAGGTTGCCTTTCGCCCGGGCGAGCACGCGGCGGGTGCCGCTCTCGTCGTCGGGGTCGACGGCGGCGATCATGCCGGCGCGGGCGACGCCGATGATGCCGACCGACCCGCCACCGGCGTACATGGCCGAGCCCCGCGACTTCCGCAGGTGGCGCACCAACACCACGCAGGCGCCCGTGCGTTCGGCGATGTCGGCGAGCTGGGCGAGCGCGCGGCGCACGTCCTGGTCCCGGTGCGAGTCGGCCCGGCCCGACAGGTAGGCCATGAGCACGTCGACCACCACGAGCACGGCGCTCGTCTCCTCGATCAGGGCCTCGAGCGCGGTGATGTCCTCGGGGATGGATGGCGGCACCCAGGCCATGACCTGGCCCTCGTCGTCATACGCGGGCACAGCGTCCAGGTGGTGCACTCGCGCGGGGTCGGCCCCGGCAGCGTCCAGCCGTGGCCGGATCGTGTCGGCGAGCCCGTCCTCTGCCGCCAGGAGCACGACGTCGGACGCCGGGATGGCGGCGAGGTCCTCGCCGGGCATCGGCCGCCCGGTCGTGAGCCGGGCCACGAGGTCGAGCATGACGGTCGACTTGCCGACGTCGGGGTCGCCGTCGAGGACCACGAGTTTCCCCCGGGGCAGCCGGGACGGCCACAACCATCGCACCCGCTGCGGCACGACGTCGGCCAGCCGGGTCGAACGGTAGAGCCTCGTGCGGTCGCTGAGCGCGGCGGTGGTAGCCAGGTCCACGTCGACCTGCTCGGCGCCAAGGTCGAGCGGCACGTGCCGGCGCTCGTCATCGTGGAGCTGGTCGCCGAGGTCGAGCAGCAGCGACAGGTGCGGGGCGAGCTCGCCCCGGTCGCGCAGGGCCCGGGCCACCTGCACCTGCCGGAGGGCGTCGTCGTCCTGGCGGTCGCCACGCAGGCACTCGACGATGTACCGGCTCTCCTGGTCGAGCTCCGGAACCGTCATCGTCACCGCGCCCCTGCCCACCCGGCCCGGCCCGGCCCGTTCACCGCTGACCACTTCGGAGGTTGGGGCAGCCGTGGCGGTGGTGATGTTCGACTATCAGGGGCGGGCCGGTGTGGATGACGGCGGGGCAGGCGCAGGCGTCGATCCGGCGGGCGGCTTCGTCGAGGTCGAGCCACACGGCGGCGACGATCCTGGGGCCCGTACGTCGCCGCTGCCGGCGGTGAGCTCGGCTGTTGCTCACGACGTCACCGCCTCTGCGACCGCCTGCTTGAAGCACGACCGGCACAGCCGGGTGTCGGGGCGCTCGTAGCGGTGGATGACGGGGTTGAACTGTGGCCCCAGCCCGTAGAACACGATGGTGTTGCACTCGCAGCCGGGGCACAGCCAGCCGGTCGGCCAGCTCGGGTCAGGGACGACGGTCGACGCTTCGGCGTAGCCGTCGTCCCGGGCGTAGACGATCCAACGGGGGTCGTCGGCGGTAGGCTGGTCCTGTCGGTCCGCCCACCCAGCGGTCTGGTCGTCCGCCCCGGTCCCGGCCGGGGCGGCGGCGCGGTCAGGCCGGGGCATCGGGGCCACCGGCGAGGTAGGCGTCGATGGCGGCGCGGGGGACGAGCCGGCATTGGGTGCTGACCTGCCGGTAGTGGAGCTGGCCGGTGGCCATGAGCTCGTAGACGCGGCTCTTGGAGATGCCGAGCGCGGCCGCGGCCTCCTGGGGCCGGTAGGCGAGCCGCTCGACGGTGTCTCGGGCGACGGGGGCGAGGCCGTTGTCGATGGGCACGGTGAGGTCTCCTGTCGGATCGCTCACCGGTCGGCTCGAGTCCCGGTGTAGCCGCCCATTGCTGGGCGGGGCATCTTCCCTGTCGCCCGCTCTGACATCGACGGTTGCCGATTGCCGGGCGGGCTGGGTACCGCTCCGTCGATCAGGTGGGGGCCGGGACGGCCTCGCTCGGTTGTCATTCCCTGGTCCTTGCTGGGTGCAGCGCGGGACAGGGCGAATGCGGACTAGAGCCGACTCTACCTGACCACGCGTGACCTACCGCGGACGGTCGTCGAGCTTGGCGAGGCCCTTGCGTTTGAGGTCGGAGCGGACCTTGGCGTAGATGCCGGCGGTCACGGCGATGTTGGCGTGCCCGAGGATGGCGCTCACGACTTCGAGCTCGACACCAGCCTCAAGCAGCAGGGTGGCGGCGGTGTGGCGCGAGGAGTGGAAGCGGCGCACCGCGGTCGAGCACTTCTCGGTGCTCCCGCAGTTGCGACAGCGGTGCCCGACCCCGGCGTCGGCCAGGATCGACGACCAGGTGGTGCGGGTGCGCTGGGGGCTGCGCCGCGCGCCTGCCGGCGATGGGAACAGGTAGCCGCCGAGCGCGTGGACCTTCTGCCGGCGACGGTGGGCCTTGAGCACCCGCACCGCCTCAGGGATCAGCGGCAGGGTGCGGACACCGGCGGCCGTCTTGGACCGGCGGACGATCAGCTCCTTGCTGGTGAGGTCGATGTCGCCCCACCGGAGGTCGAGCAGCTCGCCCAGGCGGAGCCCGT
>DASSGC010000178.1:0-9266 GCA_035693765.1 Acidimicrobiales bacterium | reverse complement strand
CTGCACGTGGGCCTCCCGCAGCGACTTCACCTCGCTGCCGCGCAGCACCAGCCCCGCCTCGACGGTCTCCAGGACCTCGTAGTTGCGGCGGGCCTTGCGGTTGGAGGCGATGAGCTTCGTGGACGGGCGGGTCTCGGTGCGGGCCATGACGGGTCACGTGGGGGGAAAGGGCAGGCTAGCGCCGTCGCCCCGCCACCGGGCCGTGGAAGGCGGACTACGAGCCCGGACCGGCGATGCAGCACGGTGACCGGCAGCACGGTGACCGACAGCGAGGTGACCCTGCTCGCGCAGGTCGTTCGCGGCCGAGGCCGCGTGATCGGCGTGGAGTTGTCGATTTCGCTGCGGCCCGCTTGTCGTGGAGGCAGGACGGCGCCGGTGGCGCCCGACCTGCTGCGCCGCCTCGGCCGCCACGAGGAGGCGATCGAGGCCTACCGCGCCGCCCTCGCCCTGACCGGCAACGCCGCCGAGCGCGCCTTCCTGGCAGCGCGGCTTCCTGGCAGCGCGGCTGGGATGAGCCGCCGGGGCGGGCGATAGCCTCCGCGCCCGTGCTCACGCTGACCGAGGATGTGTGGCGGGCCATGGTGGCGCACGCCTACGACGGCCTGCCCGACGAGGCCTGCGGCCTGCTCGCCGGCGACCCGGGGACGGGCCTGACCAGCGTGTTCTACCGGTGCCGGAACAGGGCGGCGTCGAGCCGCGTCTACACGGTCGACCCGGGCGACCACCTGCGGGCCGACCGCGACGCCGAGGGGCGGGGGCTCGAGATCGTCGGTGTGATGCACAGCCACACGCACACCGAGGCCTACCCGTCGCCGACCGACGTGGCGCAGGCCCCGGACCCCGGGTGGCACTACGTGATCGTGTCGCTGAAGCGGGAGTCCGCCGTCCTTCGCTCCTACCGCATCGCCGACGGTGGGATCAGCGAGGAGCCGGTAGCATTGTCGACCTGAACGCTCGGAATTAGGGTCGGGTGCACCGATCCGCACTTCCCAGACCGACAACAGGACCGACAACCCAGGACCGACCGTCACATGGCCGTCTACTCCAGCGTGCTCGACCTCATCGGCAACACCCCGATGGTCGATGTCAGCCGCCTCAGCCCCAACCCCGACGTCCGCATCGTGGCCAAGCTCGAGGGACAGAACCCGGGCGGGTCGATCAAGGACCGCATCGCCTGGAAGATGGTCCAGGAGGCCGAGGCCGACGGGACCCTCACCCCGGGCCGGACGATCATCGAGCCCTCGTCGGGCAACACCGGCATCGCGCTGGCGATGATCGCCCGCACGCGCGGCTACCGCATCAAGATCGTGATGCCCGAGAACGTGTCGGTCGAGCGACGCCAGGCGCTCGAGGTGTGGGGCGCCGAGATCCTGTTCACCCCGGGCGGCGAGGGCTCGAACGGCGCCGTCCGCCGGGCCCAGCAACTGGCCGACGACCACCCCGAGTGGGTGTTCCTCTACCAGTACGGCAACGAGGCCAACCCGCGGGCCCACTACGAGGCGACCGGCCCGGAGATCTGGCGGGACTGCCCCGAGATCACCCACTTCGTCGCCGGCCTCGGCACCACCGGCACGCTCATGGGGGTGGGTCGCTACCTCAAGGAGCAGAACCCGGACATCAAGGTCGTGGCCATCGAGCCGCCGCTCGGCGAGCGGGTCGAGGGGCTCCGCAACCTCGACGAGGGCTACATCCCGCCCGTGTACGAGAAGTGGGGCGGGCCCGACCTGCTCGACCGCAAGCGCATCGTCCGGCCCCGCGAGTCGATCGAGTGGACCCGCCGGTTCACCGAGGTGGGCATCTTCTCCGGCATCTCCGGGGGCGCCGCCCTGGCCGGGGCGGCCAAGGTCGCCACCGAGATCGACACCGGGACGGTCGTCGTGATCGTGGCCGACGGGGGCTGGAAGTACCTCTCCACCGGCGCCTGGACCGGCGACATCGACGAGGTGGCGGCGTTGACCGAGAAGCTGATCGTCTTCTGACCGTGGCGGCCCGGCGATGAAGGTGCGCATCGGCTTCGGTCTGGGCACCCAGACCCTGGCCGGCGACGCCGAGCGGTTCCCCGGCTTCGTCGACGCCCTCGAGTCGCGCGGCTTCGACTCCCTGTGGCTGAGCGAGCGGCTCACCGGTCCCGCGCCCGATCCGCTGATCGCGCTGGCCGTCGCCGCGGGGCGCACCCGCAAGCTCAAGCTGGGCACCAGCGTGGTCGTGGTGCCCGGCCGCAACCCGGTGGTGCTGGCCAAGGAGCTGGCCACCCTCGACCGCCTGTCCGGCGGGCGGTTGCTCCCGGCGGTCGGCCTCGGCGCGCCGGTCCCCGCGGAGCACCGGGCCTTCGGCGTGGAGCGCCGGGCCCGCGCCGGCCTGTTCGACGAGGCCCTGACGCTCATGCGCCGCCTGTGGACCGAGGACGACGTCCACCACGACGGCGAGCACTTCCACCTCGACGGCGTGACCCTGCGTCCCCGCCCCGTCCAGTCGCCGATCGACGTGTGGCTGGGTGGCACCGCGTCGTCCGAGCTGCGGCGGACCGGCCGGCTCGGCGACGGCTGGCTGCCGTCGTTCACCGTCCCCGCCGAGGTCGAGGCGGGGTGGGAGACCATCACCGCCGTCGCGGCCGAGCACGACCGGGCCATCGACCCCGAGCATCTCGGCGTGCTGGTGCTCTACACGCGGGGCGAGCTGCCCGAGGGCATCGCCCGGGTGGTGGCCGCCCGCCGCCCGGACCTCGACCCCCGGCAGGTGGTGCCCGCGGGCATCGACGGCCTGCGGCGCCAGATCGAGCGGTTCATCGCGGTGGGCGCGTCGAAGTTCGTGGTCGTGCCGCTGGAGGACCCGGCCGACTGGGACGCCGAGCTGGCGGAGCTGGCGGCCGAGGTCAAGCCCCTCGAGACCTGACGGCGCGGGACCTGACGGCGCGGGACCTGACGGCGCGGCATCGGCCGGCGGCCCGGCAACCGGCCGGCGGGGTCAGGACGCGTCGAGGAGGCCCAGGGCCATGGTGGCCTCCCGGACCAGGCCCGCGCCGGCCACACCGAGCCCGGCGGCGAGCTCGCGGGCCTCGTGCAGGTCCAGCCGGGCGCTCTCCCTCTCCCCGGTCAGGAGGCGGCGGCGTTCCCACAGCGCCATGGCGCCGGAGCGTAGTGGTGACCCGACGCAAGCGCCCCGGTCGCTGGCCGCTACAGGTTGGTGACGATCAGCACGATGCCGAACACCGCGAACAGCAGGGCCGAGCCGATGCGGGTGGCCGCCTCCGGGAGCCGGGCGCCGAACCACCGGCCCAGCAGCACGCCGAGGGCGCCCGACAGGATGATCCCGACCGTCGCACCGATCCAGACCGCGACCGGGTTGCCCTGGGCGGCGAGGGTGGCGGTGGCGAGCATCGTCTTGTCGCCCAGCTCGGCGACGAACATGGCGCCCGCCACCGTCAGCACGACCGAGCGGTCGTCCGTGGACGCCATGTCGGCGTCGTCCGTCTCCACCCAGCGGGTGAGCGTCCACACCGCGAACCCCAGGAACAGCACACCGCCGGCGAGGCCGATGGCCCGGCTCGGCAGGGTGGCGCCCAGCAGCCCGCCCACCACCACCGACAGCAGGTTCGTCGCCATGTAGGCCGCCACCACGCCGGCCAGCACCGGCGCCAGGCGGTGGCGGGCCCCGAAGCCCAGGGCGACGAGCTGGGTCTTGTCGCCCAGCTCGGCCAGGAACACCAGGCCCAGTGCCGCCAGCAGTGATCCCACGATCTCGTCTCCCTCGGTCCCACCGGCCCGGACCGGGGACGCGCACGACCTCGATCCCGGGCGGCCTGTGTGCGTCCGGCGATCGAAGGTCTCGCCCTCCCGCCGCAGCGGGCCGGCCGTCCGGGCAGGTATCTGCCAGCGTGTCGAACGGCCGGGAGTGGGCTACTCCCCTTCGGTCCGGCCACGGTAGGCGGGCCGCGCCGGTGCGACAACCTCGCCGTCCGGCGATGCGTAGCGTGGGCCGGATGGACGTACCTCCCGGTGGCCTGTCCGTCACGGTGCTCGGCTGCTCGGGCACCTACGCCGGCCCCGGCGGCGCCTGCAGCGGGTACCTCGTGCGGGCGGCAGGCACCAACGTCGTCGTCGACCTCGGCTCCGGGACCCTCGCCAACCTCCAGCGCCACGTCGCGCTGGCCGACGTCGACGCCGTCGTGCTCAGCCACGAGCACCCCGATCACTGGCTCGACCTCCCGGTGCTGCGCAACGCGCTGCGCTACGTGCTCGGGCTCGGCGACCTGCCCGTCTACGGCACCGACGGGACGCGGCGCCTGGCCCGGGCGGTGATGGGCGAGATGGCGCCGACGCTCCGGTGGACCACGGTCGACGAGGCGTCGAGCGTCGAGATCGGCCCGCTGCGCCTCCGCTTCAGCGCCACCGACCACTCGGTCGAGACGCTGGCCGTCCGGGCCGACGGGGGCGGGCGGTCGCTGCTGTACAGCGCCGACACCGGCGCCGGCTGGGACCCGGGCGCGGCCGGGGCCGGTGTGGACACGTTCCTGTGCGAGGCGTCGCTGCCTCCGGACGAGGAGGGCACGTTCCAGCACCTGTCGGCCCGCCAAGCGGGGGCCCTGGCGACCGCGATCGGGGCCGGGCGGCTGGTGCTCACCCACCTCGTGCCCGGTGCCGACGCCGCAGCCCAGCGCGAGCGGGCCGCAACCGAGTTCGCGGGCCCGGTGGCATCGGCGGTCGACGGGACGGGCCCGGGCGGTTCGGGTGCGACCATCGACGGGGCGGACACGATCGTCGTCTGATCCCGGCCCGGGGCGCGGCGGACCGGCCGCAGCGCTGCTCCGCCCGCCTCCCTGGTCGCCGGGCGCGGGTCGCGCCCGGTCGCCGGCCGTCCGGCCGCGGAGCCCGGGCGGATACGGTGCGGGCGATGAGACCCGACGGCCGAGCCCCCGACGAGCTGCGCCCCCTCGACTTCGCCCGCGACTTCACCGAGATGGCCGCCGGATCGTGCCTGGCGAGCTTCGGCCAGACCCGGGTGCTGTGCACGGCGTCGATCGACGAGGACGTGCCGCGCTGGATGCGCGGCCGCGGCGCCGGTTGGGTCACGGCCGAGTACTCGATGCTGCCGGGATCGTCGTCGGAGCGGATCCGCCGGGAGGTCAAGGACGGCCGCCCGTCGGGCCGCAGCCAGGAGATCCAGCGGCTCATCGGCCGGGCCCTGCGGTCGGTGTGCGACATGGGGATGCTGGGGGAGCGGCAGGTCATCGTCGACTGCGACGTCCTCCAGGCCGACGGCGGCACCCGCACGGCGTCGATCTGCGGCGGCTACCTGGCGCTGCACGACGCGCTCGCCCGGCTGGTGCACCAGCGGGTGATCCCCGCCCACCCGCTCACCGCCTTCTGCGCCGCGGTGTCGGTCGGGGTCGTCGACGGGGTGGCGGTGCTCGACCTGCCCTACGTCGAGGACAGCCGGGCCGAGGTCGACATGAACGTCGTGATGACCTCGGAGGGCCGCTTCGTCGAGGTGCAGGGCACCGCCGAGGGCGCCACGTTCACGCGCGACGAGCTCGACGGCATGCTGGCCCTCGCGGAGAAGGGCATCGGCGAGATCGTCGGCCGCCAGGAGCAGGTGGTGGCCCAGCCGCCGCCGTTCCGGCCGGTGGTCGGGCACCGTTGAGCGCACGTCCTGCCGCCCGCCTGCTCCTCGCCACCGGCAACGCCCACAAGGTGGCGGAGGTCCAGGCCATCCTGGGCGAGGGCTGGCGGGTCGAGGCGCGCGACCCGGGCGTCGAGGAGACCGGCGCCACGTTCGAGGAGAACGCCCTGCTCAAGGCCCGGGCCCTGGCGGCGGCGACGGGTGAGACGGCGGTCGCCGACGACTCCGGCATCGAGATCGACGCCCTCGGCGGCGCGCCCGGCGTGCGGTCGGCCCGCTGGACCGGCGAGGGCGACTGGATCGCCCGGGTGCTGCGCGAGCTCGACGGCGTGCCCGCTGCCGAGAGGGGGTGCCGTTACGTGTGCGCCGCCGCGGTGGTCCGGCCCGGTGGGGGTGGCGGTCGTGCGGGAGACGGCTGCGAGGTGGTCGTGCGCGGGACCGTCGAGGGGCGGATCGCCGCCGCGGCCCGCGGCACGGGCGGGTTCGGCTACGACCCGCTGATGGTGCCGGCCGAGGGCGACGGCCGCACGTTCGCGGAGATGAGCGACGCCGAGAAGCATGCCCTCAGCCATCGGGGGCGCGCCTTCCGGGCCCTGGCCGCCCGGCTCGGCCGCGGCTAAGCGGCCGAGCGGATAGGGAGCTCGCCACGGCCTACGCGTGGGGATTTGGTGTGGAAGCACCAGCTCCACAGCTCGGCCGACCGGCAACGCAGCACGCCGACACGCACCGGCGTGACCTATCCGCTTGAGTCCTACGTGGCCGAGCGGATAGGGCGATGGCGACGGCCTACGCGTGGCGATTTGGCGTGGAAGCACCGGCTCGGCAGCTCGGCCGACCCGCGATGCAGCACGGTGACCGGCAGCTGAGGTGACCTATCCGCGCATGCTCCAAGGCGACCCCGGCGCGTCGGGGCCTCAGGCGCCGGCCAGTTGCTGGCGCAGGACGTACGGGAGGATGCCGCCGTGCTCGTAGTAGGTGGCCTCCATCGGCGTGTCGAGCCGAGCGATCACCGGGATCGTGGTGTCGCCGGCCTCGACGGTGAGGCGTGCCCCGAGGAGGGAGCCGGGCGCCACGGAGGCCAGGCCCCGCACGGTGAAGGTGGCCCCGGACACCGTCCCGGCGTCGAGCCCGAGCGAGTCGAGCGTGGCGCCGTCGGCGAGCTGCAGGGGGAGGACGCCCATGCCGACCAGGTTGGAGCGGTGGATGCGCTCGAAGCTCTCGGCGATCACGGCCCGGACGCCGAGGAGTGCGGTGCCCTTGGCCGCCCAGTCCCGTGACGAACCGGATCCGTACTCCTTGCCGGCCAGCACCACGAGGGGCACGCCGTCGGTCCGGTAGCGCTCGGCGGCGTCGTAGATCGACGTCTGCTCGCCGGACGGCAGGTGCACGGTCACGCCGCCCTCGGTGCCCGGCGCCAGCCGGTTGCGGATGCGCCGGTTGGCGAAGGTGCCGCGGATCATCACCTCGTGGTTGCCGCGGCGGGAGCCGTACGAGTTGAAGTCCGCCGGCTCGACCCCGGCCGCGACCAGCCAGCGCCCGGCCGGGCTGTCGGGGTGGATGGCACCGGCGGGGGAGATGTGGTCGGTGGTGACGCTGTCGCCCAGCAGCGCCAGCGGGCGGGCGTCGACGATGTCGGCCAGGGGTGCGGGGTCGGACGGCATGTCGTCGAAGTACGGCGGCCGCCGCACGTAGGTGGAGTCCTCGGACCAGGCGTACGCACCGCCCTCCGGCACGGGGAGCGCCTGCCATCGCTCGTCGCCGTCGAACACCTGGCCGTACGCGGTGCGGAACATGCCGGACGCCAATGACGCCTCGACTGCCTCGTTCACCTCGGCCGACGTCGGCCACAGGTCGCGGAGGTACACCGGCCGGCCGTCGGGGTCGTCGCCGAGCGGCTCGGTGGTGAGGTCGATGTCCATCGTGCCGGCCAGGGCGTAGGCCACGACGAGGGGCGGTGACGCCAGGTAGTTCATCCGCACGTCGGGGTTGATGCGCCCCTCGAAGTTGCGGTTGCCCGACAGCACCGACACGAGCGCCAGCCCCCGCTCCTGGGCCGCGGCGGCGACGGCGGGCGGGAGCGGGCCCGAGTTGCCGATGCACGTGGTGCAGCCGAAGCCCACCACGTCGAAGCCCAGCTTGGCCAGGTCGGGCAGGAGCCCCGCCCGGTCGAGGTAGTCGACCACCACCTTCGACCCGGGGGCGAGCGACGTCTTGACCCACGGCCGGCGCTCCAGCCCGCGCTCGACGGCCCGCCGGGCCACCAGCCCGGCCGCCACCATCACCTGGGGGTTGGAGGTGTTGGTGCAGCTCGTGATGGCGGCGATGGCGACGTGGCCGTGGTCGAGGACGGCGTCGGTCTCCTCGTCGAGCCCGGCCGTGGCGTCGAGGCGCACCGGCACCTGCTGGTGGGGCCGGCCGGTGACCGACTCGGTGACGTCGGGCGACAGCGGATCGGGCAGGTCGTGATCGTGCACGGGCACCCCGCGCGCGGCCGACGGCGGGTCGCTCGCGGGGAACGACAGGGAGTCCGCCTGGTCGTAGCCGCCGGCCACCGCGACCGGCGTGCCACCGGCGTCGCTCCCGGGCAGGGAGTCGACCAGCGCCCGGGCGAAGCGGGAGCGGGCCTCGCGCAGCGGCACCCGGTCCTGCGGGCGGGCCGGGCCCGCGATCGACGGCTCGACGGACGACAGGTCGAGGTCGAGGCGCTCGCTGAAGGCCGGCTCGGCGTCGGGCTCGTGCCACAGGCCCTGCTCCTTGGCGTAGGCCTCGACCAGCGCCACCTGGCGGTCGGGCCGGCCGGTGAACCGGAGGTAGCGCAGCGTCTCGCCGTCGACCGGGAAGATGGTGACGGTGGAGCCGTACTCCGGGGACATGTTGCCGATGGTCGCCCGGTTCTCGAGCGGCACGTTGGCGACGCCGGGACCGTAGAACTCGACGAAGTGGCCGACGACCCCGTGGGCCCGCAGCAGGCTGGTCACGGTCAGCACCAGGTCGGTGGCCGTCGTGCCCTCCGGGAGCTCGCCCACGAGCTTCACCCCCACCACCCGGGGGATGAGCATGGAGATGGGCTGGCCCAGCAGGGCCGCTTCGGCCTCGATGCCGCCGACGCCCCAGCCCACGACACCCAGCCCGTTGACCATGGGCGTGTGCGAGTCGGTGCCGACGAGCGTGTCGGGGAAGGCCAGGCCGTCGCGGGTGGCGACCACCGTGGCCAGGTACTCGAGGTTGACCTGGTGGCAGATGCCGGTGGCCGGGGGGACGACCCGGAACTGACCGAAGGCCGACTGCCCCCACCGCAGGAACTGGTACCGCTCGAGGTTGCGGTGGTACTCCAGCTCCGCGTTGCGGTCGAGGGCGTCGGGCCGGCCGAACACGTCGACCTGCACCGAGTGGTCGATCACCAGGTCGGCCGGGATCAGCGGGTCGAGCCGGTCGGGATCGCCGCCCGCCTCGGCCACCGCGTGGCGCATGGCGGCCAGGTCGACCACCGCGGGCACGCCCGTGAAGTCCTGCATGAGCACGCGGGCGGGCCGGAAGGCGATTTCGGTCTCGCCGACGTCCTTGGGGTTCCAATTGGCGAGCGTGGCGATGTCTTCCTTCGTGACGGTGAGGTTGTCCTCAGCGCGCACGAGGTTCTCGAGCAGGAC
>DASSGC010000177.1:0-21643 GCA_035693765.1 Acidimicrobiales bacterium | reverse complement strand
ACAGCCCGGCTGACACGCTGGGCATCTTCCAGGTGGCCGCGAACACGCCCGAGGCCGGCGCCAGGGCCGCGCGGCGGCTCCTCACCAGTCCGGCGCCGCCCACCGCGATCCTCACCGACTCCGACCAGCTGGCCTTTGGGGTGCTCCAAGCCGCTCGAGAACTCGACCTCGAAGTGCCCCGTCAGCTGTCGGTGGTCGGGGCCGACGACGTACCCGCCGCTGCCCACACCACGCCCGCGCTCACCACAGTCCAACAGCTCTTCCTCGCCAAGGGCCGCCACGCCGCACGCCTGCTTACCGCAGGCGAGACCGCGGCAATCACCATGCTCCCCATCCGCCTGATCGAGCGAGCGTCTACCGCGCCGCCCGACCGTCACCCCTTGGAATAGGGCATCTAGGGGGATTCACAGGACATGCACTAGAGGCCGAGCGATAGGGCGCTCGCCACGGCCTACGTGTGGCGATTTGGCGTGGAAGCACCGGCTCGACAGCTCGCCGACCGGAGATGCAGCACGGTGACACGCGTCGGCGTGACCTATCCGCGCATTCTCTTTACCCGAGGCGCCGCGACCGGCACGGGCGCAACGCACGGCGGCGGCCAGGCCCGACCGCATGCCCCGCCCGCGCTCAGTCGCGGTCCCGGCCCAGCTCGCCGACCCGGCCCGTGGCCAGCACCTGCGGGCGGTCGAGGACGTAGACCCGCAGCTCGGCCGGGTCGTCCGGGTCCCAGCCGCCGGCCAGGGCGTCGCGCACGGCCCGCAGGTCGGCGCGGTCGAAGGCGGGCGCCATCACGGGGTGGTCGAGCAGGAAGTCGAGCACCAGCGGATTGAGCAGGTGCTCGGGCGCGTCGCCCATGGCCCCGAGCGCCGCCGCCATGAACGCGTGCTCGGCGGGGATCATCCCGGCCAGCGCCGCCTCGGCGCCGGCGCCGAGCACCACCTCGTCGTCCCGGGCCGCGGCCAGCAGGGCCCGGTAGCGGTGGGCGGCCGCGGCGCCGTCGAGCGAGGCGGTCGCGACCAGGTCGCCGGGTGGCGTACGGGTGGGTGCCGCGCCGTCGACGACCAGCACGACGCCGCCGGTCACCCGGTCGCGGTCGACGAGGTGCTGATCGTGGACGAAGAACCGCGCCCCGAGCGGGTGCCGGACCGGGACACCCCGCTCGACCAGCTCGTACGCCAGCGCCTCGCGGAAGCCGACGTACAGGGGCTCGTTGCGGGAGAGCACCACCGGCTGGTCGCCGAGCCCGCCGTGCTCCACCACCGCGCCGGCCAGCGACTCGACCGCGTCACGCGGGAGGTGGACATAGGCCGCGCTGTCGCGGTTGGTGATCCGCTCCAGCCGGGGGTTCACCAGGCTCGGCACCGCCACGAGGGCGACCACGAGCGCCGCCCCGAGTCGTGCCACTCCCGGGCGGCGGGCGCCGATGCGGACCCGAAGCCAGTCGCTCGCCGCCAGGCCGGCCACCAGCGCCACGAACAGGGCCAGGACGAAGGCCCAGTGGTAGAACTGCAGGCGGTGCTGCTCGATGCCCACCGGCACCGACGAGCCGTTCACGAGACCGGCCGCCAGCACCACCCCGGCCATCGGCCCCAGCAGCGCCCGCCGGCCGTCGGTGCCCCGCCACCGGCGGCAGCGCCACACCACCGCAGCGATCACGGAGGCGGCCGTCAGCCAGGTCACCGCCGTCGGCCGGCTCACCAGCCACTCGCCCGTGATGTTCGTCCGCCCGAGCAGCGGGGGCAGCCCCAGCACGTGGGCGGCCTGCCACACGGCCGAGACCCAGCCCAGCGTGTCGCTGTTGCCGTTCTGGGCGAACCAGATCATCTGCCCGAGGTTCCCCTCCTCGCCGAACGCCTGCTGGACGAGCACCGGGGCCCACAGCACCAGGGCGACGGCCGCCGACCAGGCCCCGTAGCGCGCCAGCTCCCGCCGCGCGTCCGGGTCGTGGCGCCGGTCCGAGCGGCGCCAGCGCCACGCCGCCAAGCCCAGGCCGCCGGCCGCGATCACCACCGTCGCCGGCACGACCGACAGGTGCTGCTGGGCCGTGAACGTGACGGCCGCCGTGGCCACGGGCAGCAGCCGCACGTCGCCGCAGGCCACGCACCACAGGAGCACCGCCGAGCACAGCAGCGGGTAGCCGGCGATGTTGGAGCTGACGGGGTTGAGCAGCGACGACGCCCCGGTGGTGAAGGCCACGGCCGACAGGGCGAGTGCCGCCACCAGGCCGGCCCGGCGCCCGAGCTGGCGGAACACCGCCCAGGCCGACGTCACCAGGCAGGTGCCCGTGATCGCCACCGACACGAGCGGCATGCCCCACGCCCCGCCCAGCAGCCGCACCGGCAGGGCCATCAGGTAGAAGTGCAGGGGCCCCGGGTGGTGGACGTGCTGGATGCTCTCGGCGTACAGCCGGGACTGCGAGGGCTGCCCCAGCAGCGGGGTGCGGCTCGTGCCCGTGTCGAGCGCCCGGAGGCCCATGAGCGCCGGATCGCCCGTCGGCAGCCAGTCGGGCGTGAACCAGAGGAAGGCCACCAGCGGCGCCGCCAGCAGCGCGATCCCCGCGGCCACGGCCCAGCGGCGGTCACCCCGGCCGAGGTCGCGCCAGCGGTGCACGCGGTGGGGGCGCGGCAGCGTGGTGACGGCGGCCGCGGGACCGCGCGCGCCCGGCCCGGCGACGATCGTGGTCCCCATGGGTCGGGACCGTAGCCCTGGTCGCGGTGACCGCGCCGTGCGTGGTTCGGGGCGCGGAGGGGTGCCCCGCTACCCTTGGCATCACATGTCTTCCGTCTGGACGCAGCTCGAACCCCACCTTGCCGGGGTCGCGAAGCCGGCCCGCTACATCGGGCTCGAGCTGGGTTCACAGCGTCCCGCCGCAGGTCAGCGGCCTGTTTCGTGGCTCCTGACCTACCCCGACACCTACGAGATCGGGCTGCCCAACCAGGGCCTGCAGATCCTCTACGAGATCCTCAACGAGCGCGAGGACGCCACGGCCGAGCGGTCCTACGCCCCGTGGGTCGACCTCGAAGCCGTGATGCGGCGGGAACGCATCCCGCTCTTCTCGGTCGACACGCACCGGCCGGCGGGCGAGTTCGACGTGCTCGCCTTCAACCTGTCGGCGGAGCTGACCTACACCAACCTGCTCAACTGCGTCGACCTGGCCGGGGTGCCCGTCCGGGCCGCCGAGCGCCGCCCCGGGCACCCGCTGGTGGCGGCGGGCGGCCACTGCACCTACAACCCCGAGCCGATGGCCGACTTCCTCGACTTCGTCGTCCTGGGCGACGGCGAGGAGGTCGTCTCGGAGATCACCCAGGTCATCGGCGACTGGAAGGCCTCGGGCCGCACCGAGGGCAGCCGGCAGGCCGTGCTGCGCGAGCTCAGCCACGTCGAGGGCGTCTACGTCCCGTCGATGTACGAGGTGGCCTACGAGGGGCGGCATCTCCGGTCGGTCACGCCCCGCTTCCCCGACGTGCCCGAGCGGGTCGAGAAGCGCACGATCGCCGACCTGGCCCAGTGGCCGTATCCCCGCAACCAGCTCGTCCCGCTCACCGAGGTGGTGCACGACCGCCTGAACGTCGAGGTGTTCCGGGGCTGCACCCGCGGGTGCCGGTTCTGCCAGGCCGGCATGATCACCCGCCCGGTGCGGGAGCGGCCCGCCGACCAGGTCCGGACGATGGTGGCCGACGGCCTCCGCCGCAGCGGCTACGACGAGGTGGCGCTGACCAGCCTGTCCACCGCCGACTTCTCGGGCATCGAGGGCGTCGTGCAGGGCATCGTCGACGACCCGGCGAGCTGCGGCCAGGTGTCGGTGAGCCTCCCCAGCCTGCGGGTCGACGCCTTCACCGTCGGCATCGCCGGGCAGATCCAGAAGGCGCGGCGCACCGGCCTCACCTTCGCCCCCGAGGCCGGCACGTGGCGCATGCGGCAGATCATCAACAAGCTCATCCGCGAGGAGGACCTCTACGGCGCCGTCGAGAGCGCCTTCAGCTCCGGCTGGCGGCGGGTCAAGCTCTACTTCCTGACCGGGCTCCCGTCGGAGACCGACGAGGACACGCTCGGCATCCTCGACCTGGCCCGCAACTGCGTCGACATCGGCCGGAGCCACGCCAAGGGCGTGTCGGTCAAGGCGTCGGTCGGCGGGTTCGTGCCCAAGCCGTTCACCCCCTTCCAGTGGTTCGGCCAGAACACGGCCGAGGAGCTGAACCGCAAGATCTCGCTGCTGCGCGACGCCGGCCGCAAGGCCAAGGGCGTGCAGCTCACCTGGCACGACCCCCGGGCCTCGCTGGTCGAGGGCCTGGCGTCGCGGGGCGACCGCCGCCTGGGGCCGGTCATCGAGGCGGTGTGGCGGCGGGGTGGCACGTTCCAGGAGTGGAGCGAGCACTTCCGGCTCGACCTGTGGCTCGACGCGCTGGCCGAGCACGGCCTGGACGTCGAGTGGTACGTCTACCGCCACCGCACCGAGGACGAGGTCCTGCCGTGGGACCACATCTCGGCCGGCCTGCACAAGGACTTCCTGTGGCAGGACTGGCAGGACGCGCTGGCCGAGGTGGGGCTGCCCGACTGCCGCTGGACCCCCTGCTACGACTGCGGCGCCTGCACCGGTTACGGCATCGAGCACGTCGTCGCGTCGGCCACGCCGCCCGCTGGCGGCAGCCAGGGCACCGGCCAGGACCTCGCCGCCGGCGGCCGCCCGCCGGACGCCGTGCCGGTCACCCTCCGGCCCCGCGCCCTCAGCGGAGCGGCGCCGTGAGCACCGCCGTCCGCATCCGCTTCTCCAAGGTCGGCAAGATCCGCTTCACCAGCCACCGCGACCTGGCCCGCGTCTGGGAGCGGGCCCTGCGCCGTGCCGACCTGCCCCTCGCCTACACCGAGGGATTCTCGCCCCGGCCCAAGCTCAGCTTCGGCCTCGCCCTGTCGACCGGGCACGAGTCCCTCGGTGAGTATCTCGACGTGGTCCTGCGCGACACCGCGGACCCCGTCGCCGTCGAGCGGCTGCCCGCGCTGCTCGCCCCGGTGCTGCCCGCGGGCATCGACGTGCAGGCCGTGTTCCCCCTCGCCCCCGGAGCCGAGTCGCTCCAGCAGGCGGTCACGAGCTGCACCTGGTACATCGAGGTCGCCGACGTCGTCCCGCCCGACGTGGCCGTCGCCGTGTCACGCGCGCTGGGCGCCGCCGACCTTCCCCTGACCCGTGAACGCAAGGGTCGGACCGTCACCGACGACGTCCGTCCCGCCGTGCTCGACGTGCGGATCCTCGGTCCCGTGACCGAGGTCGTCGCCCCGCTCGCCCCCCGGGCGACCGGGATCGCCACCGCGCTCGAAGCCGAGCTGGCCACGCAGCCGCGTGGCCTCCGCCCAGCAGAGCTGATCGCTGCGATCGACCCCACCTGGACGGTGGCACGGGTCACTCGCATTCACCAATGGACGCAGGCCGGCGGCGCCCGGCGCGAGGTCGTCGACCTCTCGCCGGCAGCGACGCCGCCCCCGCACGCGGAGGCGCGTGCGTCATGAGAAGGGAACTCACCCATGTCCGAGACAGACGTTTCCGGCAGCCCGGAGGCGCCCCACCCGGTCCCTGAGGTACCGGCGACCCCCCCGGCCGACACCTCCGACTCCTCCGGCGGCCCGGCGGACAACACGACAAGCACGGACCGGGACACCGGCACGGCCCCGGACACCAGCACGGACCGGGATGCCAGCACGGCCCGGGACAACGGTGCCGGCGACTCCGCCGACGCCGCGGACGCGGCGCGCAAGCGCCGCCGCCGCGGCTCCCGCGGCGGGCGCAAGCGTTCGAAGCCCCGCGCCGAGGGCGGTGCCCCCGGCGAGGGGAGCGGCGGCGCCGAGAGCGGCGACGAGGGCGAGCCCGGCCCGTCGTCGGGCCGGACCGGGGCCGGCGCCCGCCCGCGGCCGGCGCCCGCGCGCGGTGCAGATCGCGCCGACCGCGCCGACCGTGACGACGACGGCGGCCGCCCGGCCGCCGGCGACGGCGGTCCGGAGGGCGCGCCGCGCCCGGCCCGGCCGAGCCGCGGTCGGGGCCGCACGCGCAAGCCCGCCGGCGCCGAGGCGGGGGAGCGCGCCGCCGACCGCGAGCCCGAGCTGCCCGACCTCCCCCGCGAGGGCCGGCCCGCGTCGGTCGAGGCCGCCGCCGCGGCGACCGTGCCCAAGGCGCCGGCCAAGCCGAAGATCGGCGACTCGATCCCGCCGGAGCTGCTCCGGCAGATCGAGTCGAAGAAGGGCGACGAGGGCGCGGAGAGCGGCGACGGCAAGCGCCGGCGCCGGCGCCGGGGCGGGCGGAGCCGATCGGGCGGCGACAAGGCGCCGGCCGAGCGCCAGACCGGCGGTCGCCGGCAGGCCGGCAGGCCGATCGAGGCGGTCATCGCGCACGACCCCACCGAGCTCGACGAGGAGACGATGGAGCGCCGCCGCGGCCGCGAGCGCAAGGGTCGGGCCGTCGGCCGCTACTCCATGTGCGTCCACGTCAGCGGCAAGGCGACCCAGATCGCCGTGCTCGAGGGCCGGTCGCTCATCGAGCACTACGTGTCGCACCCGTCCGACGACATCAGCCAGATCCACGGCAACGTCTACCTGGGCCGCGTGCAGAACGTGCTGCCGGGCATGGAGGCGGCGTTCGTCGACATCGGCACCCCGAAGAACGCGGTGCTGTACCGGGGCGACGTCCACTACGACCCCGAGGACGTGGAGCGCAGCTCCGGCCGGCCCCGCATCGAGGACGTGCTCCGGGCCGGCCAGACGATCCTGTGCCAGGTCACCAAGAACCCGATCGGGGCCAAGGGCGCGCGCCTGACCCAGGAGGTGTCGCTGCCTGGCCGGTTCGTGGTGCTGATCCCCAACTCGTCGACCTACGGCATCTCCAAGCGGCTGCCCGACGACGAGCGCAAGCGGCTCCGCACCATCCTCGACCGGGTGAAGCCGGCACAGCACGGCGTGATCGTCCGCACCGCAGCCGAGAGCGTGACCACCGAGGAGATCGAGGACGACGTCCTGCGCCTCCTCGACCAGTGGCGCCAGATCGAGGCGCTGGCCAAGCGGTCGAAGGCGCCGGCGCTCCTCTACCGCGAGCCCGACATGGCCGTGCGGGTGATCCGCGAGGAGTTCAGCCAGGACTACCGCAGCGTGCTGATCGACGACCACGACCTGTACACGGCGGTGCGCGACTACGTGGCGTCGATCAGCCCCGAGCTGGCCGACCGGGTCGAGTACTACGACACCGAGGCCGAGCCGCTGCCGCTGTACGAGCGGCACCACGTGCACGAGCAGCTCCACCGCGCCCTCGACCGCAAGGTGTGGCTGCCGTCGGGCGGGTCGCTCATCATCGAGCACACCGAGGCGCTGACCGTCATCGACGTGAACACCGGCAAGAACGTGGGTCGGTCGAGCCTCGAGGAGACGGTGTTCAGGAACAACCTCGAGGCCGCCGTCGAGATCGCGCGCCAGCTCCGGCTGCGCGACGTGGGCGGCATCATCGTCGTCGACTTCATCGACATGGAGAAGCGCGACAACCGCGACGAGGTGGTCCGCGTGTTCCGCGACGCCCTGTCGCGGGACAAGACCCGCACGCAGGTGTTCGAGATCTCCGAGCTGGGCCTGTGCGAGATGACCCGCAAGCGCATCGGCGAGGGCCTGCTGGAGTCGTTCACCCGGCGCTGCCCGGAGTGCGAGGGCCGTGGCGCGCTGGTCGACGACGAGCTGCTGCCCGACTGACGATGCACGGCCGGGGCGGAGTGGCGGCCTCGGCGGGCCCCGGATAGGCTGACCCGTCCCCTTCGAGGTTGTGGGCGCGCCCGCGGGCGCGCCAGGACGAGGCAGATCGCATGTACGCAGTCATCAAGAGCGGTGGCAAGCAGTATCGGGTCGAGAACGGCCAGCAGCTCGAGGTCGAGCTGGTCGGTGGCGACGACGACGAGCAGGTCGAGCTCACGCCCGTCCTCCTCGTCGACGGCGACACCGTGCTCGCCGGCCCGAAGGCGCTGAGCAAGGCGAAGGTCACCGCCAAGGTCGTGGGCGAGGCCAAGGGCCCGAAGGTCACCGGCTTCACCTACAAGAACAAGAGCAACAACCGGAAGCGCTGGGGCCACCGCCAGCGCTACTCGACCATCGAGATCACCGGCATCACCAAGGGCTGAGGAGACCGACGACATGTCCAAGACCAAGGGCGCCGGCTCGACCAAGAACGGGCGCGACTCGCACGCCAAGCGGCTCGGCGTGAAGGTGTACGACGGCACCGCCGTCAACGCCGGCACGATCATCGTCCGCCAGCGGGGCACCCGCTTCCACGCGGGCGAGAACGTGGGCCGGGGTGGCGACGACACGCTGTTCGCCCTGGCCGCCGGCAAGGTGAAGTTCGGCCAGCGCAAGGGCCGCAAGCTCGTCGACGTGCTGCCCGCCGACTGACCGACGGGACCACCGTCGTTCCCCGGGGCCCCCGCTGCGGCGGGGGCCTCTGCGCGTCCGGGCGACCTCGATGCGCCATGCTCCTCGGCGATGCTGCCGCCGGCCCGGGGTGCACCGTGCCGGTTCTGGCGGCGATGCCGCGCGCCAGGAGCACGGGGGGGACGCCAGTTGCGGCTGGGGGAGTGCGCCTCCGGTTCTGGCGGCGATGCCGCGCGCTATGAGCACGGGGGGACGCCAGTTCGGCCGGGCCGTGCGTGCCCGCCGCGCCGGTGAACCCTTCGTGGTCCGGTGGCGTAGTGATGTGCGAGGGCGAGATGCGGGAGCGGAGGCACATGGCGACGACCGGGGCGGGCGGGGGACGGGCGACCGGGACCGTGCACGCCCGCCCGGGGGCGGTTTCGCATGGCGGAGGGGCGGCCGTCATACTCCACTGGCAGTGGTCCAGTTCGTCGACGAGTGCAACCTGCATGCCAAGGCCGGCGACGGTGGGGCCGGGTCGGTGTCGTTCCGCCGCGAGGCGCACGTCGCCAAGGGAGGCCCCGACGGCGGCGACGGCGGGTCGGGCGGCGACGTCTGGCTGGAGGCCGACCACAACGTGGCGTCCCTCCTGGCGTTCAAGGACCAGCCGTTCCGGCGGGCGACCAACGGCACCCACGGGTCGGGCAAGCGCCGCCACGGCGCGTCGGGTGACGACGTCGTCGTCCCCGTGCCGGAGGGCACGGTGGTGAAGGACCACGCCGATGGCAGCGTGCTGGCCGACCTGGTGCACGCCGGCGACCGCTACCTGGCCGCCGAGGGCGGGCGGGGCGGCCGGGGCAACGCTCGGTTCCTGTCCAACCGGCGCCGGGCGCCGGCGTTCGCCGAGCAGGGCGAGCTGGGCGAGGACCGCTGGCTGCGGCTCGAGCTCAAGCTGCTCGCCGACGTGGCCCTGGTCGGGTTCCCCAACGTTGGCAAGTCGACCCTGATCAGCCGCATCTCGGCCGCGAAGCCCAAGGTGGCGGACTACCCGTTCACCACCCTGGAGCCGCACCTCGGCGTCGTCCGCATGGACGACGGCTTCGAGTACGTGGTGGCCGACGTGCCCGGCCTCATCGAGGGGGCGAGCTCCGGGCGGGGCCTCGGCCACCAGTTCCTGCGCCACATCGAGCGGGCGCGGGTGCTGTGCGTGCTGCTCGACGCGGCCCCCGTGGCCGAGCGGTCGCGGGCCGACCAGCTCGCGGTGCTGCTGGACGAGCTGGGTGCCTACCAGCCCGACCTGCTGGCCCGCGACCGGGTGGTGGTGGCCAGCCGCTGGGACCTGGCCGAGGGCGGGGTCGGCGACGGCGCCGACCTGCCGGTCGACCTGCGGATCTCGGCGGTGACCGGTGAGGGCGTGGCGGCGTTGCGGGGCCGCCTGGCGGCGGCGGTCCGGGTGGCCCGCGCCGCCCTGCCGGAGCCGACCCAGTTCGTCGTGCACCGCCCGGTGCGTGAGGGCTACCGGGTCGTGCGGGAGGGCGGCGGCTGGGTGGTGGAGGGTCGCCAGGCGCTGCGGGCGGTGAACCTCTCCGACCTCACCCGGCGCGACGCGCTCGACGAGGCCCACCGTCGCCTGTCCCGCCTCGGCATCGACAAGGCGCTGGCGCGCGCGGGGGCCCAGCCGGGCGATCAGGTACGAATAGGCGGCATGGTGTTCGACTTCGCAACGGACGGGGACGTCTGACGATGATCGTCGTCGCCAAGGTCGGCACCTCGTCGATCACGAGCGAGTCCGGGGAGATCGACGACCTCGCGGTGGGCAAGTTCTGTGACGAGGTCGCGGCGCTGCGCCAGGAGGGCCACCGGGTGGTCATGGTGACCAGCGGGGCCATCGCCGCCGGGCTGCCGGCGCTCGGGTTGTCGGGCCGGCGCCGGCCGCGCGACGCGGTCACGCTCCAGGCGGCGTCGGCGGTGGGGCAGAGCCGGCTCATGCGGGTCTACGACGCGGCGCTGGCCCGGGGCGGGCTCATCGGCGGCCAGGTGCTGCTGGCCCCGCTGGACTTCATGGTCCGGCAGCAGTACCTCCACGCCCGATCGACCCTGACCCGGCTGCTGGAGCTGGGCGTGGTGCCCGTCGTCAACGAGAACGACGCCATCGCCGACGACGAGATCCGCTTCGGCGACAACGACCGCATGGCGGCCCTCGTCGCCCACCTGATCGGCGCCGACCTCCTGGTCCTGCTCACCGACCAGCCCGGCCTGCTCACCGGCGATCCCCGGCTGGACGCCGACGCCTCGCTCATCGAGGAGATCGTCGAGATCGACCACACGCTCGAGCAGATGGCCGGCGGCGTCGGTAGCGACCGGGGCAGCGGCGGTATGGCGTCGAAGCTGGCGGCGGCCAAGATCGCCGCCTGGTCGGGCGTGCGGGCGGTGATCGCCCAGGCCGACCGCGACGACGTGCTGGCCGAGGCGGCGAGCGGCCGGGCCGGGGTCGGCACGGTCGTGCTGCCCCGCCGCCGCCGGCTGCCGGCACGCAAGCTGTGGATCGCGTTCGCGGTGGGCTCGTCGGGCATCGTCCTCGTCGACGAGGGGGCCAAGCGGGCGCTGCTGGAACGGGGCGTGTCGCTGCTGCCGGCCGGCGTCGTCGGGGTGAAGGGCAGCTTCGAGGCCGACGAGGCGGTCGAGATCGCCGGCCCCGACGGCGTCGTGTTCGCCAAGGGCCTGACCCGGCTCGACGCCGCGGGCCTGCGCGAGGTGGCCGGACGCCGGACCTACGAGCTGCCGGAGGGCCTCCCCCACGAGGTCGTGCACCGCGACGACCTCGTCGTGCTCCCGCCCTGATCCGGCGGCCCCGTCAGTGCCTCAGGCGGGTGGCGACGAGGCCCAGCAGGGCGACGTGCGCGAGGGCCGCCGTGACGACGGCGGGGGCGGTGGGGAGGACGGCCAGGGCGGCGGCGATGAGCGCGACCCGGCCGCACAGCACGAGCAGGACGAGGCGGTCGAGCCCGGGCGGTGAGGGCACCGGGGTGGAGAGCGCGTCGGGCGGCCGGTCGCGGGGGTCGCCGAGCAGGGACGACAGGTCCTCGGGCGGGTAGTCCCGGACCAGGTCGCGCCGGCGCCGGTACACGGCGATGCCGGCACGCGCACACGCCGCGGTGAGCCGGCGGTTCCGCGAGACGACGGCGGCGACGGTCGCCCGCTCGGCCCGGAAGCCGCGGTCGCCCATGAGGACCAGGCCGGACGCCTCGACGACGCCGAACACCCGGGCGTGCACGATGCCGGTGTCGGTCGGGTCGTACCACCCGTAGACGCCGCACCGGCATCCGGGCGCCGGCGCCGGGTGGTCGTCGTCGGCGGGCGTCGACGACCCCGGGCCGGGGACGGCGGTGGGATCGGGCGTGCAGCGGGCGGTCAGGGTCGGGGTCCACACCACGCGACGCGTGACCGAGGTCAGCGGCAGGGCGCCGGCGCGGGGCCGTCGCTGCAGGCGCCACGTCCGGTAGCCGCGCAGCGAGCCCGCCACCAGGGCACGCCCGTCGCCGCCACCGCACGCGTCGGAGATCTGGCTCATGGGCGAGCCGGCACGGGCTCCGGGGGTCGCGTCTCCGGCTCGGCCGGCGGCTCCACGGGCGCCGGTGCGCGTCGCGCGGGGTCGTGGACCGGTTCGAAGATGATCTCCCGCCGAACGGGACCGATCTCGCCCGCTCGCGGCGGCGCGGTGCGCTCCGGCGCGGCCGGGGCGTCTGGTCGGGGATCGAGCGCAACGATCTCTGCCATCGCATCCCTCCGGGACGGCGTCACGACACGACCAGCGTGCGCCTGATCGCCCCGACCGGCAAGAGGCGGCGGGGCCGAACCCACCGTTTTGTCGCGCTGACGCCGCATCCCACCCGCACTACCGTCGGCGCCGTGATCGGGGAGGTGTGGGACGAGCCGGCGGGGCGGGTCGAGGCTGGGCCAGCCCCCTTGCCGGCCCTCCTGCCGGCGACGCAGGCCGGGCCCCGGCGGTGGCAGGTCCTCGGCGTGTTCGTCACGGTGGCGGTCGCCGGGCGGGTCGTCCGCTGGTGGCAGCTGCGCGACCGGGTGGCGATGGTCTGGAACGACACCGCGGACTTCGTCGCCAGCTCGCGCTCGGCGTGGCTCGGCCTCGACCTGTGGGCCGGCAGGCGGTCGCCGGCCGCGCCGCTGCTGCTCAAGCTGGTCGGGGGCGACCAGCAGGCCTTCCTGAGCGCCCAGGCGACGTTCGCGGCGGTGAGCTGGGCGGCGCTGGCGGCGTCGGTGTGGACGGCCGTCCCCGGGCGGCGGGCCAGGGTGGTGGCGGTGGTGCTGGTGGTGGCGTTCTCGCTGACGTCGCCGGTGGCCATGTGGGAGTCGTCGGTGCTGTCGGAGTCGCTGGCCACGTCCGGCCTGGCGCTGGTGGCGGCGGCGCTGGTCCGACTCCTCCGCGGCGTCTCGTGGCGCCGGGTGGCCGCCGTGCTGGCGGCGCTGGGTGTGTGGCTGACCACCCGTGACAGCCATGCCGTCGTGGCCGTCGCCGGCGGCCTGGCCCTGGCCGGCGCCGGTGCCGGGACATGGCTCCGGGCCCGGGCCCACCGGGTGCGGCATCCCGATCCGGCGGCCGGGCGGGCCGGCACCGCTGGCGCGCCCGGCGCTCCCCATGTGCCCGGCGCGCGCGATGTGCCCAGCGCTCCCGATGCGCCGGGCGCTCCCGATGTGCCGGGCGCTCCCGATGTGCCCGTCGCGCCCGGCGCTCCCGGCACCCGTGCCCGCGTCACCGGGCTGCGGGGACCGCTGGGCGTGCTGGCCGCCGGCGCGGTGGTGCTCGGTGCCCTGGTCGGGGTGGGCGCCGACCACGGCCGGCGCGACGAGTTCCCCATCCGCAACGTGTACGAGGTGCGGGTGCTGCCGTATCCCGAGCGGGTGCGCTGGTTCGCCGACCACGGCATGCCCCAGGCCGGCCTGTTCCTCGGCGAGGACGCCCGGGAGCCCTACCGGGAGGCGGGCCAGGCGCCGATGATCTACGTCGCGGACGGCGACGACGCGCTGCGCCCGTGGCGCCGCTGGGTCGCCGAGCACGGCCGGCGGGTGTTCGCCCGCTGGATGGTGACCCACCCGCTCTACCTGGTCGCCGAGCCGCTGCGCACGCCCGAGCGGACCTTCAACAACGGCAAGGGCGATCGTGGGTTCTACGCACCGCCGGACATGCCGACCGTGCCGCTGGTGGACGGCGTCCTGGCGCTCAGCTCGATCACCGTGCTCATGGTGGCATCGGTCGTGACCGGGTGGGCGGTCGGGTCCCGGCGGTGCTCGCCGCTGCTGGCGGCCGGCGCCGTGCTGGCGTTGCTGGCCGTGCCCCACGGGCTGGCCGCCTGGCACAGCGACGGCATGGAGACGGCGCGCCACCTGGTGGTCCCGGCGCTCCAGCTCCACCTCGGCGTGCTGCTGATGACCGCCGGTGCGGGCGAGCTAGCGTGGCGCCCGGAGCACCGGCGCTCCGGCGGGCTACCGTCCTCGCATGCCTGACGAGACGCCGCTGTCCGTCCACCACCCCGCCGAGGGCCTGCCCATCGGGGGCGTGATCGTCATCCAGGAGGTGTTCGGGGTCACCGACCACATCGAGGACGTGTGCGCCCGGATCGCCGAGGCGGGCTGGCTGACCGTGGCGCCCCACCTGTTCTGGCGCACCGGCGACCCGGTGCTGCCCTACGACGACTTCAGCCAGGTCGCGCCCCACGCCGGAGCGTTGAAGGCCGAGGACATCCTGGTCGACGTCGACGCCGCCCTCGACTACCTCGCCGGTGCCGGCCTCCCGGCCGAGTCGGTCGGCATCGTCGGCTTCTGCATGGGCGGCACCGTTGCGTTCGCCGTCGCCGCCCAGCGGGCCATCGGCGCCGCCGTCAGCTTCTACGGGGGCGGCATCGACAAGGGCCGGTTCGGCTTCCCCTCGCTGCTGGAGCTGGCGCCGGAGCTGAAGGCGCCGTGGCTGGGCCTCTACGGCGAGCAGGACCAGGGCATCCCGGTCGCCGAGGTCGACGGGCTGGCGGCGGCCGTGGCCGAGATCGAGGTGCCGACGGAGATCGTGCGGTACCCGCAGGCCGGCCACGCCTTCAACCGCGAGGACGGGCCCTCCTACGACGCCGCGGCCGCATCCGACGCCTGGTTGCGGATGCTCGACTGGTTCGCCGACAACCTGACGACCGGCGCCACCGAGTCCCCAGGCCTCTGAGTCCGCTCAGCGGGGCGAGCGGACAGGGCGCTCGCCACGGCCTACGCGTGGGGATTTGGGGCGGGAGCACCAGCTCGACAGCTCGGCCGACCGGCATTGCGGTCAGAGGTCGGGCAGGCCCATGTCGAGGTTCGGCTGGTCGAGGCCGCCGTCCGCATCGATCACCTTGCCGGTGACGTAGGCCGCGGCGTCGGAGGCGAGGAAGAGCGCGGTGGCGGCGATGTCCTCGGGCGCGCCGATCCGCCGGAGCGGGGTGGCGGCCTCCATGGCGCTGCGGGTCGCGTCGTCGGTGAGGACCACGTCGAGCGCAGAGGTGGCGACCGACCCCACGCCGATGGCGTTGACGCGGATGCGGGGGGCGAGGTCGCGGGCCGCCAGCCGGGTGTAGTGGGACAGCGCCGCCTTGGCCGTGCCGTAGGCGAGGAAGCCGCGCCCGCTGACCCGGCCCATGATCGACGAGACGTTGACCACGGCGCCGGTGCGGCCGTCGCCCGCCGGGCCGGCCAGGATGCAGGGCACCGCGGCGCGGGTCAGGGCGTGGGCGGTCGCGACGTTGAAGTGGAAGGCCTCCTCCAGGTACCGGGGCGAGGTCCGGGTGAACTCGCGGGGGATCGTGCCGCCGACGTTGTTGACCACGATGTCGAGCCGCCCGAAGGCGTCGACGGCGGCCTCGGCGAGGGCGGCCACGGCGTCGAGGTCGCTCAGGTCGGCCGGCACCGCCACCGCCCGCCGGCCGGCCTGCTCGACCTGGGCGGCGAC
Source organism: Acidimicrobiales bacterium (assembly GCA_035693765.1). Lineage (GTDB taxonomy): Bacteria > Actinomycetota > Acidimicrobiia > Acidimicrobiales > VFJN01 > ZC4RG19. The sequence goes on along the minus strand of DASSGC010000177.1, from coordinate 6,294 downwards.
CGCCGCGAGCTGATCGGCGGTGCGGGACGAGATGACGACGTCGGCGCCGGCCTCGGCGAGCGCGAGGGCGGTGGCTGCGCCGATGCCGCGCCCGGCGCCGGTCACCACGGCGACACGGTCGGTCAGGCGGAAGCGGTCGAGGATCATGCGGCGACTCTAGGCAGCCGCGAACCCGTGCGTTCCGGTGACGGATCTGGTGGGGAGCCAACCGGATCCGTCACCGGAACACGTCAGAGCGCGTGCTGGCGGATCCAGGTGTGCATGGCGATGCCCGAGGCCACGCCCGCGTTGATCGACCGCGTGGAGCCGAACATCGTGATGGAGCACACCAGGGCGCACGCCGCCCGCGCCTCCTCGGACAGGCCCGGGCCCTCCTGGCCGAACAGCAGCACGCAGCGGCGGGGGAGCGCGGTCGACTCCAGCGGCACCGAGCCGGGCAGGTTGTCGACGCCGACCAGCGGCAGCCCGGCGGACACCGCCCACCCGACCAGGCCGGCGATGGTGGCGTGGTGCTCGACGTGCTGGTACCGCTCGGTGACCATGGCGCCCCGGCGGTTCCACCGTCGCCGGCCCACGATGTGGACCGCGGCGGCGGCGAAGGCGTTCGCGTTGCGGACCACCGTGCCGATGTTCAGGTCGTGGCGCCAGTTCTCGACGGCGACGTGGAACGGGTGCCGGCGCGTGTCGAGGTCGGCGACGATGGCCTCCACCCGCCAGTAGCGGTAGCGATCGACGACGTTGCGGCGGTCGCCGCGCGCCAGCAGGTCGGGATCGAGGCGGGGGTCGTCGGGCCACGGCGAGGCGTGGGGGCCGACCCCGACGTCCGGCGGCGCCGGGGCGTGTGGCTGCGCCGGCTCGGGCGTGTCCGGGGCGGGCGGTGGCGCCGGCTCGGGCGTGTCTGGGGCGGGCGGTGGCGCCGGCTGCGGCGTGTTCGGGGCGTGTCGCCCCGGCTCGGGCCTGTTCGGGGCGGGCGGTGGCGCCGCGGTCAGGCCCCCGGAGCGGGGGACTCGCCCGCGGTGCCGGTGGCGCCCTCGGCGGTCGGCGCGTCGGTCGGCACCTCGGCCTCGCTGGCGGCACCGATGCCGAGCTGCGAGCGGATCTGCGCCAGCCGGGCCTGGGCCTCGCTGTTCATCGACGCCTGCTCGACCTCGAGCATGCGGCTCTCGACCGAGGTCTCGGTCAGCTCGGCCATGCCCTTGGCCTTGGCGTAGCGGGCCTCGATCTTGTCGCGCACCTCGTTGAGCGTGGGCACGTCCTGGCCCACGGTCTCCGACAGCGACGACATCGCCTTGTTCATCTGCTCCGCCATCTTGGCCTGATCGAGCTGGCTCAGGAGCTTCTGGCGCTCCGCCAGCTTCTGCTGCAGGGCGGACGAGTTCTGCTGCACGGCGGCCTTGGCCTGGTTGGCGGCGTCGGTCGACTGCATGTGCATGGCCTTGAGGTCTTCGACCTCGCGCTCGACCGCGATCAGCCGGTTGGCGAAGCTCTCGGCCGTGGCCGTGTACTGCGTGGCCTTGCCGGTGTCGCCCGACCGGGCCGCCTCGTCGGCCATGAGCACGGCCTGGCGGGCGTTGCCGTTGAGCTTCTCCAGCTCGCCCATGGCCCGGCTGAGACGGATCTCGGTCTGCTTCTGATGGGCGATGACGTTGGCGGCCTGCTCCTTGAGCCGGCGCTGCTGCTCCTGGGCCTCGGTGATCGCCTGCTCGAGCTGGATCTTGGGGTCGGCCCGCTCGTTGAAGTCGGACGACAGCTTGGCCGTCAGGTACCGCCACCACCGCTTGAACACCTTGAACATGCCCCGCACCCTAACGCCGGTGGGCGGGGGGTGGTGGAGCGGTCAGCGGCGGCGGGCGCGCTCGGCCAGGCCCGAGAGGCGATCGACGGTCGCCCGCCCCTCGGGCACACCCAGCCGGGTGGTGAGGGCCACGTAGGCGGCGCCGGCCGGGCCGACCACCAGCATGGCCGCCAGGATGCCCGGCAGGCCGCCGAACAGCAGGTCGGCCACGAAGGCCACCCCGGCCGTCACGGCGCACCCGACGGCGATCTGGGGCAGCCACGGGCCCGCCAGCTTGGTGCGGCCCACGCGCCAGGCCAGGGCCCTGCTGAGCAGGTGGTACTCGATCCAGTCGGAGATCGACGAGCCGATGGCGAGGCCGACGATGCCGAGCCGCGGGATGTCGGCCACGTTGTCGCGGACGGTGGGCGGCAGCGGCCCCAGGGCGAAGATGTCGCCCCAGCCCGAGATGCCGTCGGGCCCGACCACCAGGCGGTCGAGCGGGAACATCAGCACCACCCCGAACACCGCCGCCAGCACCACACCGACCACGCCGAGCCGGGCCGGGGTGCGGGCGTCGTCGAGGGCGTACAGGCCGTTCTGCAGCAGCCGGGACGCCGTCACCGGCAACAGGCCCATCGACAGGAAGGCGAGGGTCAGCCAGACGGTCACCGTGTCGCCCGGCGTGAAGTCGCCCCGCTGGAAGATGGCCCGCACGATCACGTCGCCCACGACGATGAACAGGGTCGCGGTGGGGGCCACGTACCAGGCGATGCGCCCCATGCTGTCCTCGAGCCGTAGCCGGAACCGGCGCCGGGTCTCGGGGTCGTGCACCTCGACCTGGGAGAGGTCGGGCAGCTCGGCGGCGGCCACGCTCACGCCGAACAGGCCCACCGGCAGCAGGTACAGCACCATCGTGTAGGTGAGCGACGACACCGCCCCGCCCACCAGGTAACTGGCCAGCCACAGGTCGACCCACCCCATGATCTGGATGGCGCCCCGCCCGAGCAGCACCGGGGCGAACCGGGCCAGCACGCTGCGGACGTGCTCGCTGCTGATGTCGAGGCTCCAGCGCACGGTGCCGAGCAGGCGGCGCACCGGCCCGATCTGGACGGCGAACTGCAGGACGCCGCCCACCAGCACGCCCCAGGCCAGGGCGACCGCGAGATCGCGCTTGTCGGCCTCGGTCTCGTAGCCGCCGACGACGATCACCCCGCCGACCAGCGCCGCGATCTGGGCGACGTTCCACAGCACGGGCGCGACGTAGGACAGGAAGAACTGGCGGTGGCTGTTGAGCACCCCCAGGCACCAGGCCGACAGCACCAGGAAGGCGATGCCCGGGAACATGATGCGGGTGAGGTCGACCGTGAGCTCGTAGGTCTCCTGGGTGTAGCCGGGCACCAGCAGCTTGGTGAACGGGCCGGCGAAGACGATGCCCAGCAGGCTGATCACGCCGGTGACCGCGGCCAGCAGGCCCGCCACCGCACCGGCCAGGTGCCCGGCCTCCTCGTGCCTGCCCTCGCCCCGCAGGCGGGCGTAGACCGGGATGAAGGAGGCCGACAGCACGCCCTCGCCCAGCAGGTTCTGCATCAGGTTCGGTATCCGCAGGGCGGCCTTGAAGGCGTCCGCCGCCGGCCCGACGCCGAGGAAGGCGCCGATCACCACCTCGCGTATGAGCCCGGCGCAGCGGGACAGCAGGATGCCGGCCGCCACCAGCATCGACCCGCGATAGCTCGACGGCGGCGGCTCGGTGGGCGGTGCCCCGACCTCCGGCCCGCCGACCTCCGGCCCGCCGACCTCCGGCGGGATCAGGCGGGGGGCCGGCGGGATCTCGTCCGGCGGCACCGGCGGCGCACCCGGCCCGAACACCGAGCGGCCGGGCCGCGGCTCGTGCACCGGCCCGGACGGCACCGGCATGGCGTCGACCGGGAAGGCCGCCTCCTCGTAGTCGAGGTCGATGGCCTGGTGCTCGCCGGTCATCCACGGCGCCAGCGGCTGCTGGGCCACGCCCGGCGACTCGACCGCCAGGCCGAACACGTCGTGCTGGACCGCGAGCTCGACGGTGGGTGCCTCGGGCTCGTAGGCGCCGTGGTTGCCGAACTCGCGGGCTCGCCGCCGGTTGGCCTCGCCGTAGTGCAGGTCGTCGTCGCGGGGCACGCGCCGCCGCCTGGGCTCGCCGGGGTGCACGTCGTCGTCGCGGGGCGCGCCCCGGCGGGTCGGGCTCACCCGGAGGTCTCCTCCAGGGCCAGCCGGAGCGCCTCCATCTCGGTCACGACGCCGTCGACGTCGGCGCCCAGCCCGGCCGCGCCGGGCCCGGTGCCCTCGACCGCGCCATGGGCCGACAGCTCCAACGTCCGGGCCACGGCCTCGTCGAGGCGGGCGTCCAGGAGCCGGAGCTGGCTGCGGGCCCGGTCGATCACCCGGTCGAGCCGTTCGGCCGTGGCCTTCTGGACCTCCAGCGACGCCACCGTGCCGGCGGCCGACTCGTCGCCGGGCGCCGCCGACCGGGCCTGCGTCAGCCGCCGGTCGACGGTGGCGACGTCGATGCCGCGCCGGGCCTCGACCAGCGCCTCGCCCTGGTTGGCGATGCGCCAGCACTCGTCGACGCCGGTGCGGACGCGGGCCGCGATCTCCGACAGGCGGTCGCGCAGCGGGCCGGCCGGGGTGCGGTCGACGGCGCGGTCGAACCGGTTGCTCGCCTGCACCGCCTCCTGCACGAAGCGGCGCCACGGCTCGTGCAGCGTGAACGGATCGATGCGCTCGGGCCGGGGCGCCCGGGGCAGGCGGCGCCACACGAAGACCGACCACGCCACCGCGCCGAGGACGATGGCCAGCCACCACGGGAGGCCCACCAGCCAGGCGGCCGCGACGACCGCCGCCACGAGCACGATGCCCAGCGGCGAGGTCACCGCCCGGGCGCCTCGCGGCGACAGCAGGCGGTCGCGGAAGGACAGCGCGGCCATAGGTGTGCTCACGTTACGCAAGGCGGTGCCCCCTACCGCGCTTTCGTCACGATGGTCGCGGCCGCCCACGGACCCGGGCCCGGGCGATCGTCGCCGGGTCCGGGATCAGTCGGCCGCGTAGCGTTCCAGGGATTCGGTCACCTTCGACTCGGCGTCGGCGAGCGCGGTGTCGACGGGCGTGCCGCCCAGCAGGACGCCCTCGATCGCCGACTCCAGGTGGTCGTTGAAGTCGGGGTAGGGGCCGATCAGCGGGCCGGGCTCGTCGGGGTCGGCGTCGTCGAGCTGGTCGACGGCGGTCTTCACCAGCACACCGGGCACCGTGTCTCGCCAGTACGCCTGCACGTCGGGCTCGTCGCTCACCGACTTCACGATGGGCAGGTAGCCGCCCTGGAGGTGCCAGGCCTTGGCGTTGGCGGGCTGCAGCATGTACGCGAGGAACCCCCACGAGCCGGCGATCTCGGCGTCGGGCGATGTGCTGACCAGGAAGAACGCGCCGCCGCCCGGGTGCACCTGGCCCGGTCCCGACAGGCCGGGGAAGCTGCCGGTGCCCGGCACCAGGGCCGACTTGTCGATGACCGACGCATCGAAGTCGGAGCCGACGTCGGCCGGTGTCAGGGTGCCGGCGAGGGCCGAGGCGATGACGGTCGAGGCGGTCGAGGTCTCGATCAGCATCGACGACTCCTGCGTGATCAGGGCCAGGAAGTGGTCGACGCCGCCCTCCACGCTGGCGAACACGTTGACGAGGCCCTCGTCGGCCATCTTCTGGAGCAGGGCCAGCGCGTCGTGGGCCTCGGGGGTGTCGAAGGTGGCGGCGGTGGCCAGCCCGTCCTGCCCGTTGTCGTGGTCGACGACGTCGATGCCCTCGCCGCTCAGCCAGTTCTCGAACACGGTGGGGCTCACCTTGAACGACAGCGGCTTGCTCGACACGCCCGCGGCCTTGAGGGCCTTGGCCTGCTCGTACACCTCCGCCAGCGTGTCCGGCGGGTCCTCGGGGTCGAGGCCGGCCTTCAGCCAGTGGGCCTTGTTGTAGTAGAGGACCTGCGACGTCACGTTCATGTAGCCGGGGTAGAGGACGTCACCCACCGAGTACGCCGACCGCACGGCCGGCTCGATCTCGGTGATGTCGTAGTCGGCCGCCTCCATGCAGGCCTGGGCCGGCAGCACGAGGCCGCTGTCGGCCAGCGCCTGGAGCTGGCTGTTCTCCAGGTAGACGATGTCGGGCAGCTGGCTCGTGTCGGCCGACGCCGCGCTCTCGAACTTGCGGTAGACCTCGGCGTAGGAGGCGCCCTGGTCGCTGGCCGTGACCACCACGTCGCTCTGGCTGGCGTTGAACCCCGCCACCATCGCTTCGAGCGTGTCCTTGACCGGGCCGCCGATGCCGCCGTACCACAGCGTCACCTCGGTCGGGCCCTCGGCGTCGGCGAGCGCGTCCAGCGGGCACTCGGGCAGCTCGGCCTGGCCGTCGCCGTCGTCGACGGCGACCGCGTCGCCGCCCGAGCTCGGCGGGTCGCTGCACGCCACCGCGCCGACCACGAGGGCGGCCACCAGCATCGGGCC
>DASSGC010000176.1:0-2359 GCA_035693765.1 Acidimicrobiales bacterium | reverse complement strand
GCCAGCACCGTGTCCCAGTGGGAGACCGGCCAGCGGGGCGCACGCGGCGTCCGCCGCCACCAGCTCGACGCGCTCGACGACTGCTACGGCGCCGGGGGCGCGCTGGCCGACCTCGCCGACGCACTCGGGACCCCGGCGGGTCTGCCACCGCGCACGACGTGGGCGTGGAACTTCCCCGGGCCGAGCGGTCCGGTGTGGGCGTGGATCCGTCCGGCCCTGGGCGCCGCGGTGCGGGCGCGGCTGCTGTGGGGTGCGTTCCGGTACGACTGCGCGCCGAAGAGCGACGACCGCGGCGTCTTCGTGGCCTCGCCGACCTCGATGCCGAACCCGGCGGTCTGGGTCCACCTGGCCGGCCCCGGCTGGGTCGACTTCGGTCGTGGCGTCGTCCCGCCGCAGCTGGGCATCCCGGTTCTGGACCCCCTGGCCACCGCCGACCTGGCCGGCGGTGGCCACACCCCGGCCGGCCTCGTCTCGGCCGACGTGAGCGCCCGGTTCGCCGACGATCCCGTGTGGGCCGACGCGGTGCTGCGCTTCTTCGGTACCCGTCCCGACCTGGTGCGGCGCGTGTTCACCGAGTCCACGATCCACGAGCGCGTCCTCGATCTCACCCGCACGGCGTCCCGGCAGGCACCTCTGCCACCGTTCCCGGCCGGCGGCTACCGCGCCCTGCGCGAGTGCCGGCGGTTGAGTTGCGCCGAGGCCGCTGCGGCAGCGACCGCCCTCCTGCCCGCCGAGCCGGTGAGCGACGACCAGATCGGCCTGCTCGAGCGGGGTGGCAATCCCCGCCCCCTCCTCCTCCGGGCGCGACTGGACACCGTGTACCGCGCCGACGGGCACACGTGCGTGGAGGTCCTCGGCTCCACCAGCCACCGGTCGCCGCATGTGGTCGCGGTCCCGAGGTTCTGGACCGGTCCCGTGTGGTTCGGCTTCGCGGCCGAGGCAACCGCGACCGCCGACGCCACCATCGAGCTGGGACCGAGCCACAAGCGCGTGCGCGTGCGCACGGGTGTCACGGTGACGTGCCGCCAGCCTCCGCACGAGCGCGTCCCCTTCCGGGTCCACTGCCCGGAGGGCTGGCACGTGACCGCCGGCCTCGGCATGCATCCCGAGGCCCGGGATGTGAACTGGGGCTGGCGCCGGGCCGGCGACGACGCTGCGGGGGGCGCGCCCGTCAACGAGGCCTTCCTGCGCCTCTTCGGCCGGACCGCCGCAGACTTCGCCCGGTTGCTGTGACCGGTCGCGGCGATCTCCGGGTGGCGGCACCCCGTCCCGGCTTGCAAGGATCGGCGGTCGTGAAGGTGGACAAGCTGACCGGCACCGACGGCTTCGTCGTCACCGACCTCTACGACGCCACGACCTCGGTCGGCATCGTCCGACTGGCGCCCAAGGTGCTGCGCGACGGCGCCGAGCTGCTGGCGCGCAGCGTCACCTACGCGTTCGCCTCGTTCGGCGTCGCCGGCCACGCGGGGGCGTCGGGCGCCATCAACGCCAAGCCCGAGGCCCGGGACGACGCGGTGGCCGCGTTCGTCGACGAGATGCGGCCCCGCGCCGAGCGCGGGGCGCTCGTGCTCGCCCCCGGCACCGGCCTCACCGCCGACGACCTGGCCCCGCTCGGGTGGACCGCCCCCGATCCGGCCCTCGTGGCCGCCGGCGCGCTCGCCGCCGGGCGGGTGGCCGGACCGCACGACTGGCGCACCGCCGCGGTCGTCGGCGGCGGGCCGGTGGCCGAGGCGGCCGTCGCCCAGCTCACCGAGGCCGACGCCACACTGGCGGACGCCCGGCTCGACGCCGACTGCGACGTGCTGTTCGTCGCCGGCAAGGCGGGCGTGCTCGATCACACGGCCGCCGCCGGGGTCAAGGCCCGGACCATCGTGCCGCTCGCTCCCGTGCCGGTGACCGCCCGGGCGCTGGCGGTGCTCGGCCGGGCGGACCGGGTGGTGATCCCCGACTTCCTGTCGACCGCCGCGCCCCTGCTCGCCGCCTACGACGCCGGCGGCGGCGACCCGATCGCCCGCATCCACACCGCCGTCACCGACCTGGCCGATCAGGGCACGGGCCTGTGGCTGACCGCGGCGAAGCGGGCGGAGGAGCAGCTCGCCACCTGGACGGCCGCCAAGCCGTTCGGCCGCCCGCTCGCCTGATCGGCGCCACGCCCGCCGGTCACCGGGTACCGGCACAGATCCGGCCGCGGGCGTGCCACAGCCCGCGCGCCGCCAACCGGGCCGGCGACCACGCGCCCAGCACGATCATCCCGACCCGGCACCGGTCGGCGGCCCGACAGCCGCGGACGCGCCACAGCCCGCGCGCCGCCAACCGGGCCGGCAACCACGCGCCCAGCACGATCCTCCCGACCCGGTAC
>DASSGC010000175.1:0-2150 GCA_035693765.1 Acidimicrobiales bacterium | reverse complement strand
CCGCAGCGCAGCGTCCGAGGCCACCTCAGGCACCCCCCTCGACCGCGGCGTCGGCGGGCTCGCCGTCGGTGGCGTAGGCCTTGGCCAGCTCGGGGTCGCGGGCGGCCAGGGCCTCGGCCAGCTCGACCATCACCTTGCACTGCTTCACCGAGGCGTCGTCCTCCATCTTCCCGTCGAGCATGATCGCCCCGGTGCCGTCGCCCATCGCGGCGATGACCCGGCGGGCGTGCAGCACCTCGTCGGCCGGCGGCGAGAACACCCGGCGGGCGATGTCGATCTGGCTCGGATGCAGGCTCCACGCCCCCACGCAGCCGAGCAGGAAGGCGTTGCGGAACTGGTCTTCGCAGGCGACCGTGTCCTTGATGTCGCCGAACGGCCCGTAGTGCGGCAGGATCCCGGCCGCGACGCAGGCGTCGACCATGCGGGCGATGGTGTAGTGCCACAGGTCCTGCTGGTACACGGAGCGGTCGGCCTCGATGTCGCCGTCGGGCGGGTCCTGGCGCACCAGGTAGCCGGGGTGCCCGCCGCCCACCCGGGTGGTCTTCATGCGGCGGTTGGCGGCCAGGTCCGCGGGGCCGAGCGACAGGCCCTGCATGCGGGGGCTGGCGCAACAGATCTCCTCGACGCTGGCGACGCCCCGGGCCGTCTCCAGGATGGCGTGGATCAGCAGCGGCCGGTCGAGCCCGGCCTTGGCCTCCAGCTGGGCCAGCAGCCGGTCCACGTAGTGGATGTCCTCGGGCCCCTCGACCTTGGGGATCATGATCACGTCGAGCTTGTCGCCGACCTCGGTCACCGCGGCGGTGAGGTCGTCGAGGGCCCATGGCGAGTCGAGGCTGTTCACCCGCGTCCAGAGCTGGGCGCCGACCGCGGGGTCCCATGCCCGACCGACGTCGACCAGGCCGGCCCGGGCCGCGACCTTGTCGGCGGCCGGGACGCCGTCCTCCAGGTTGGCCAGCAGGATGTCGACCTTGGCCGCCATGTCGGGGACCTTGGCCGCCATCTTCTGGTTGGACGCGGGGAAGAAGTGGATCATCCGCGAGGGCGGGAAGGGGATCTCCCGCAGCGGGGCCGGCGCGCCGACCGCGAGCGGGCGGAAGAAGTCCTTGGGGGAACGCATGGAGCCTCCACGGTCACGCGAACGGTGGTGTCCCGCACACCCTAGGGACCGGCGCCGCCCGCAGCCCAACGCCGCCGGCGTGTCCGGCGGGGCCTACCGGGGGCCCTCGAAGCGGCAGCCGTGCACCGTGATCGACGCGTTGTTGCCGGCGGTGGCGCTCGCCTGGTTGCCGGCGGCGTCGACGGCGGTGACCGTCCACGACAGCTCCGCCGTGTCGCCGGCGGACAGGCCCAGGCCGGTCACCGGCCCCACGGTGCCCCGCCAGGCGCCGTCGGCGCGCGCCAGCGCAACCGAGCCGGTGGCCGAGCCGACGCTCCAGCGCAGGGTCACCCCGGTCACGCCGATGTTGTCGCTGACCTGGGCCGACACCGCGGTGGTGGCGGGATAACGGCACTGCAGGAACGAGGCCTCGGCGATGTTGGCGTCGGAGCGGCGGAGCGTGCCCACGTTGGGTGGCGTGGAGTCCGCGGGCGGGGGTGGGAGTGCGGGATCGCCCAGCGGCGCGGTCGGCGTGGTGGCTCTGGTGGTGGGCGTGGTCGACGGGCGGGCGGTGGTCGGGGTCGTGGTCGACGCGGTGGTCGGGGCGGAGGAGGTCGTCCCGGCGTCGCCCTTGCCGTTGCCGGCCGTGGCCCCCGTCGTGCGGTCGGTCTCGGGGTCGGGCAGGTCGTCGATCTCCTCCGAGGCGGTGACGACCCCGTTCCGGTCGTCGCCGTCGCCGCACGAGCGCAGCGACACGGCGCCCACGACGAGCAGCGACACGCCGAGCACGGCGGGCACCGCGGTCAACCTCCGGGTGAACCGGCGGCCGGGCCGGGACGCCGACCCCGGCCGGGGCTTCCCGTGGGCGGGGCCGTCCCAGGCGTCCGACCCGTCCGAACCGTCCGACCCGTCCGACCCGTCGGAACCGTTCGCCCCGTTCGGGCGGGACTTCCCGTGGGCGGGGGCGTCCGGCCCGTCGGGCCCGCCCGGCCGGGACTTCCGCCTGCCGGCGGCCGGTCCGTCCGATGCGGCGGGACGGTCCTTGCCGTCCCGC
>DASSGC010000174.1:0-23071 GCA_035693765.1 Acidimicrobiales bacterium | reverse complement strand
ACCTCGCGCCCGTGGACCTGCCGGGCGACGACCAGGTCGTCGAGGTCGCCGCCGAGGGCCCGGGCGGCCCGCCGCCGGTTCTCGATCACGGCCGCGGGGTCGTCGCCGACGTGGAGGCCGAGGTTGAGCGACGCGTACCGTCCGCCCGACACGCCGCCGCGGCGCGTCGTCACGATGGCGTCGACGCCCTGCCCGTCGAGGATCGGCCAGGTGAGCACGTCGAGGCCGGCGCGCCGGCGGAACGTGGCGGTGGCGGCGAGGGGAGCCATGCGGCGCGCCAGGCTAGTGCGCCGCCCGCGGACCCCGGCCGTGGCGCCCGCCCGTGGCCCCCGCCCCCACCCCCGCCCGCAACCGGGTCGGCGGCATCGCGCCGGGCGCGACGGAGCCGACCCGGTTCGGCTCCCGTGGGTACCGGGGAACACGGCGGGCGGGGGCCGTGTTGTGCCCGCGCATGGGTGACCGGCAGCGACGTGACCTGCCCGCGCACTCTTTCAGGCCGTGGCCTGGCGGGCGAGCTTGCCGAGGTCCGTGCCCGTGTGGCTGATCTCGAACCGCCCCTTGTCGTAGGACCGCACGGACACGTCCCAATCGCCGGCCTCGGCCCGCAGGGCGCCGACCGTGCACCGCTCGCGCGGGCGGTGGGCGAACGGGTCGAAGGCGTACCAGCGCATGGCGTTCTCGTGGGTGATGCGGGCCACCTCGTCGTCGGGCACGGCGTGGGCGTCGAGCACCGCGGCCAGCTCCTCGGGGGCCTCGGGCCACGACGAGTCGGAGTGGGGGTAGTCGCACTCCCAGGCGATGTTGTCGACGCCGATGAGGTCGCGCAGGGCGACGCCCACCGGGTCGGCGATGAAGCAGGTGAGGAAGTGGTGGCGGAACACGTCCGACGGCCGGCGGTCGCCGAAGTCCTGGCCCGTCCAGCGGTGGTGCATGTCGTAGGTGCGGTCGAGCCGGTCGAGGAAGTAGGGGATCCAACCGGTGCCGCCCTCCGACAGCGCGATGCGGATGTCGGGGAAGTGCTTGGGGATGCGCGACCACAGCAGGTCGGCGGCCGCCTGGCAGATGTTCATCGGCTGGAGCGTGATCATCACGTCGACGGGTGCGTCCGGGGCCGTCACCGCGAGCTGGCCCGAGCTGCCCAGGTGGATCGACACCACGACGCCCGCGTCCGAGCAGGCCGCCCACAGCGGGTCCCAGGAGGGTTGGTGGAAGCTGTCGAAGCCGAGCGTGGCCGGGTTCTCGGTGAAGGTGATGGAGTGGACGCCCCTGGCGGCCAGCTGCGGACCTCGGCCGCGGCCAGGTCGGCGTCCCACAGCGGGACGAGTCCCATCGGGATGAAGCGGCCGGGGTAGGCGCCGCACCACTCGTCGACGTGCCAGTCGTTGTAGGCCTGCAGGACGGCGAGGGCGAAGTCCTTGTCGTCGGCGGCGGCGAACACGCGGCCGGAGAACCCGGGGAACGAGGGGAAGCACATCGACCCGAGCACGCCGCCGGCGTCCATGTCCCGGATGCGGTCGTGGATGTTCCAGCAGCCCGGCCGCATCTCGTCGAACGCCGTGGGCTCGATGCCGTACTCCTCGCGGGGGCGCCCGGCCACGGCGTTGAGCCCGACGTTGGGGATCTTCTGGCCGTTGAACATCCAGACGTCGGAGCCGTCGCGCCGGCGGTGGACCCGCGGCGCCTCGTCGCGGGCCGCGTAGCGGGCGGGCAGGTGGTGCTCGAACAGGTCGGGGGGCTCGACCAGGTGGTCGTCCACGCTGATCATGATCATGTCCGTCGCGTCCATGGAGGCCCCCTCGTGCGAACCCGCGTCCGTCGTCTGAACTATAGTTCAATCGATCGAACGTGCCGTCTGCAATCGGGCGCGGCACGCGACGGAGGGGGATCCGAGTGACCGACGGTCCAGGTCAGCACACCTACGCGGCGCGGATGTTCCCCGCTCCCGTCGACCTCGGCATCGCCGAGCCCGACCGGGCCGTCAGCTCGGTCTCCCACGGCACCGAGGCGTACCTCACCGGCCGGGGCGGTGACGGCACCGCCTGGTACCAGGGTGGCGGCGCGGCCAGCGACCGCGCGGTCCAGGGCATCACGATCTACCCGCCCACCCGGGGCGTCCAGACCCAGGGCGACCCGTTCGAGCCGGTGCGGATCGGGATCCTCATCGACATGGACCTCAACCAGCTCCTGGCCGACTGGATCGACCCGACGATCCTGGCCATCGAGGACGCGCTCAACGAGGGCGTGTACTCCCGCGGCCCGATCCAGCTCGTCGTCGCCGACGCCCGGGGGCTGCCGCGCGAGAACTACCGCAAGGTGATCGACGGCTACCGCTGGCTGGTCGAGCAGGGCTGCGTGGTCGTGCTCGGCCCGATGATCTCCGACAACTCGCTCGTGCTCCAGGACACGGCCAACGACGTCGGCGTCCCCTGCATCGGGTGGACCGGGGCCCACCGCTTCGCCTCCGAGTACTGCTTCACGGTGGCCAACGGCGACATCCCCACCGAGGGCGTGATGTGCGCCCAGTGGCTCGCGGCCCGGGGCATCACCAAGGTCGGCTCGTTCTGGGAGCAGGGATCGTCGGGCCGCGACTACGCCGACTACTTCCGCGACGCGGCCGGCGGCCTCGGCCTGACCGTCGTGCGGGAGGTGAAGCTCGAACCCAACCCCCGGGGCCTGGCCGACGACCTCGCCATGATGCGCGACCTCGGCGTCGAGGGCCTGTACTACGGCGGGTACGGCTATGCGACGTTCCACTTCGCCGAGGCCCTCGGGGCCCTCGGCTGGGACCCGCCCCGGGTGATGGGGACCGCCTTCATGTTCTATTCGAACTCCAACCGCTGGGCCGAGGGCCTGGAGGGCTGGCACGGGGTCGACCAGCTCGGCGAGGACGGGACGAACCCCAACTACGAGGCCATGATGGCGCGCTTCGCCGCCCGGTTCGGCCGGTCGACCCGCAACGTCGTCGTGGCGCTGGCCTACGACTCGGCCCGGGTGGCCATCCACGGCATCGGCAACGCCGCCATCCCCACGCCGTGGCACGTCAAGGAAGGCATGGAGCGCATCCGGTGGATGCCCGCCACCAACGGCGGCCCCGGCACCTACATCCAGTTCGGCCCCTGGGACCGCAAGGGCTACAAGGGCGACTTCCTCACCATCCGCGAGCTGCGGGGCGGCGAGCTACGTTTCGATGGCTACCACCGGCCGCAATGGCCCTCCAACGCGGGGACGTCGCAGCCGGGGCCCTCGGGCCCGTGAACGCCGCCGCCGGCCCGGTGAACGACAAGGTCTACATCCACGAGCTCATCGACATCATCGGGCACAACCGCGCCCGCTACATGCACCACATGACCGCCAACTGGGTGCCGGTGGCCATCGAGGAGCGCAACCAGCGCTGCTTCGGCGTGTGGGGCACCGTGGGGTCGACCGGGCGGTGGCCCGAGGTGGTCAACCTCTGGGAGCTCGACGGCTGGGACGGCCTGGTCGCCAACTTCCGCCACGAGCTGGGGCACGCCTCGCTCCAGGACCCCGCCCTGGCCGAGTGGTGGGCCGTCGCCGCGGGGATGCGGCGGGGCGGCGTCGACCGCATCGTCGTGCCCGAGCCGTGGACCCGTCCCGTCGACGCCCTGGTGGCCGCGGGCGTGCGCGGCGAGATCTACAGCCACGAGATGGTCACGGTCCCGGCGGGCGCCGCGCCGGAGTTCCTGGCCGCCTTCCGCGACCAGGCCGTGCCCGCCCACGAGGCCCTCGGGCTCGACCTGGTGGGCGCGTTCCGGGTGGCCATGGTCAACGACTCCGAGGCGATCGTCATCTGGGCCGTGCCCGACTGGGAGACCTGGGCCCGGGTCGAGCAGGGCTGGCTCGGCCAGGGCGACGCCGGTGAGCTGCTGTCCCCGTGGCGCGCCGCCACCCTGGCCCTGGGCGCCGACTGGCGGCGCACGCTGCTGGTCGACGCCCCCCTCGCCCCGCTCCGCCTCGGGCGCCAGCCCGCGGTCGGCGACCGCCGCCCCCTCGACGAGATCTGACGCGGCGCGTCGCCGAGAGACGACGCTGCGGGCCGCCGACGATGGGCGGGGGCGGGTCAGAACCGCCCGTCGGTGCGCAGGTCCTCGGGCACCCACGCCGGCGACCGGCGCTCGCTGAAGGCGCGGAACCCCTCGACCATCTCGGGACCCGACAGGCTCTCGTCCATGGCCATGCGGTCGTAGTGCCCGTAGTACTCGTGGAACGTCCGCTTCACCGCCCGCCGGGCGTCGGGCGCGGTGCGGCAGCACCACGCCAGGACGTCCGTGGCCTCGTCCAGCAGCCGGTCGTGGGCGACGACCCGGGCCACCAGACCCCAGTCCAGCGCCTCGGCGGCGGTGACGGTGCGGCCGGTCATGAGCATGTCACGGGCGCGGGCGGGCCCGATCTGGCGGGGGAGCACCTGGGCGTAGTTGGTGTCGGCGATGCCCCGGAACAGCTCGGGTGCCCGGAAGGTGGCCCGGTCGCTGGCCACGGTCACGTCGGCGAGCATGGCGATCATCAGGCCGCCGCCCTGGGCGACCCCGTTGACCGCGCAGACGATCGGCTTCGGCGAGCGGCGGATGGCGTCGAAGGGGGTGTTGTCCATGGAGAGGAGGCGGGGCAGGTCCATCCACCCGTCGGCGTTCCGGCCGCCGAGGTCGCCGCCGGGCATGAACACGTCGCCCGTGCCGGTGACGAGGAGCCCGGCGAGGCTGCCGTCGGCGTTGACGTGGTCCACGGCGTAGCGGATGCCGAAGTACATCGCCGGTGAGAGCGCGTTGCGCATCTCCGGCCGGTCGACCACCAGGTGGGCCAGCGCGCCGTGGCGCTCGAACCGCAGGTAGGGCGTGCCCAGCCAGTCGCCCTCCGGCGGCCGGGGCGGCTGCCCGGGCGTGTGCGGCCCCGCCGGCCCGCCGGTCGTGTCCGTGTCTGTCGTGTCCGTGCCTGTCGTGTCGGCGTCTGTCGTGTCCGCGTCCGGCACGGCCTCTCCATTCCGTTGAACGGCGGTTCAGACTAGCGTGCGGCCGATGGTCCTCCCTGGCCGCCGCCAGCAGCGGCGGCTCCATCACCTCGACGTCGGCCGGGCCCAGCTGCTCGACGCCGCGGAGGAGGTCTTCGGCCGCAAGGGCTATCACGCCACGACGCTGAAGGAGGTGGCCGACCTGGCCGAGTTCTCGGTCGGCTCGGTGTACTCGTACTTCGAGAACAAGGACGACCTGTACGCCCACGTGTTCCTGCGGCGGGGGATCGAGATGGTGGCCGCCATGCGGCAGGCGGTCGAGGGTGGCGCGACGCCGGTCGACCAGCTCCACCGGCTGGTCGATGCCCAGGTCGGATTCTTCCGCGCCCACCCGCACTTCGGCCGGCTCTACCTGCGGACGGCGATCACCGACCTGCCCGCGCTACGGACCGACCTCGACACCACGCAGATGGCGACCCTGCGCGAGGCCTGGGCCCTGCAGACCGACCTGTTCGCCCGCGGCCAGCGGGCCGGGGAGCTCCGGGACGGCGACCCCTTCGCGCTCGCCCGGCTGCTGAGCGGCATCGTCTCGGCCTTCCAGGCCACCGACCCCCTGGTGATGGGCACGGGCACCGCGCCCGGCCCGGCGACCACGGGTCCCACCGCCGCGCTGGCCCTGCTCCACGCGGTGGTCGAGGACGGCTTCCACCGCTGACCGTGACCTCCGGCGCCGGTACTGAACCCAGCTTCAATTCATGCGATACTCCGTTCGTGACTGAGCGGGGGCCCGGCACGATCACCGACGAGGGCATCGCCCGGCTGCGGGCGCGGGTCGGCATCGCCGAGCCCCACCCCCGGCCACCCCACTACGCCGTCATCTCCACCGACGTGTTCCGCCACGTGGCCGAGGCGCACGGCGACGACAACCCGCTGTGGTGCGACCCGGCCTACGGCGCGGGCACCCGCTGGGAAGGCCCCATCGCCCCGCCGGCGCTGGTGGGCGGCGACACGCTGGTCGGCGAGGACGAGGTCACGTCCGTCGCGGGCGAGCACCGCGCCCTCATGAAGGGCGATCCGCTCCGCGGCGTCCACGCCTTCTACTCGGCCAGCGCCCGCGAGTGGTGGGCGCCGCTCCGCCCCGGCCACCGGGTCACCCGCCGGAACGCCCTGGTCGGCGTGCTCGACAAGGCGAGCGAGTTCGCCGAGCGGGCGGTGCACGAGTGGACCGCCCAGGTGTTCCGGGTGGCCGGCGGGCCCCTGCTGTCGGCGCAGTACCGGCTGATGATCCGCACCGAGCGGTCGAAGGCACGCGCCCGCGACGCCTACGGCGACATCGAGCCGGCGCCCTACACCGACGAGCAGATCGCGGCGATCGAGGCGCAGTACGCCGCCGAGCGCCCCCGGGGCGCCGAGCCGCGCTGGTGGGAGGACGTGGCCGAGGGCGACGCCGTGGGCCCGATGGTCAAGGGCCCGCTGACGGTCACCGACATCGTGTGCTGGCATGTGGGCATGGGCATGGGCCTCTACGGGGTGGCCCCGCTGCGCCTCGGCGCCGCCAACCGCCGCCGCATCCCCCGGTTCTTCCACCGCGACGCCCAGAACGTCCCCGACGTGATGCAGCGGGTGCACTGGGACCCCGAGTTCGCCCGCCGCGCCGGCAACCCCACGACGTTCGACTACGGGCGCATGCGGGAGACCTGGCTGATCCACCTGTGCACCGACTGGATGGGCGACGACGCCTGGCTGTGGCGGCTCGACTGCGAGTTCCGCCGGTTCAACTACGTGGGCGACACGCAGTGGTTGTCGGGCACCGTCACCCGGCGGTACCTGGCCGACGGCGGGCGGCCGGCGGTCGACGTCGACCTCGTGGCCGAGAACCAGCGCGGCGAGGTCACCACGCCCGGACACGCCACCATCCTGCTCCCGAGCCGGGAGCATGGGCCCGTGCGGCTGCCCGACCCGCCCGGCGGCGCCGCCGACCTCCAGTCCTCGCTCGACAGCCTGGCCACCGCGTTCGCCGACGGCACCGCGTGGACGGACCGGTGACCGGGCAGGGGACGGGACCGGTGGGCGAGGACCAGAGCTACCGCCCGGTCGACGGGCTGCGGGTGGCGCTCGACGGCGCCGTGCTGCGCCTCACGCTCGACCGCCCGGCCAAGCGCAACGCGCTCGACGACACGATGGTGGCCGGGCTGGTCGGCGCCCTCGACGCCGCCGGCCGGGACGAGGCCGTGCGGGCGGTCGTGCTGGCCGGGGCCGGCGACCACTTCTGTGGGGGCGCCGACATCGTGGCCCGGAACGCGGGCGGGCGGGAGGCCCCCCGGCCCCGGGTGGGGTCGATCCAGCGGCGCGTGCCCACCCTCGCCCACCGGCTGGTGCCGCTCGTGCTGTCGGTGCAGGTGCCCGTGGTGTGCCGCGTCCAGGGATGGGCCGCCGGCATCGGCTTCCACCTGGCGCTGGCCGCCGACTTCACCGTGGCGGCCGACGACGCCCGCTTCTGGGAGCCGTTCAGCGAGCGCGGCTTCACCCCCGACAGCGCCGGCACGTGGCTGCTGCCCCGGCTCGCCGGCATGGTCCGGGCGCGCGACCTGCTGCTGCTGGGCCGCGAGCTCGGTGCCGCCGAGGCCGTGGACTGGGGCCTGATCCACGCCGCCGTGCCGGCCGCCGACCTCGACGCCGAGGTGGCCGCCCTCGCCGACCGCCTCGCCGCCGGTCCGACCGTGGCCCTCGGGCTGACCAAGTGGCTGCTGGGCAGCGGGCAGTCGGCCACCCTCGAGGCCCACCTGCGGGACGAGGCCATGGCCCTGGAGCTGTCGTCCCGCAGCGACGACTTCCGCGAGGGCCTGGCCGCCTTCCGCGAGCGCCGCCCTCCGGGGTTCACCGGCCGGTGAGCGGCCCCAGCGAGCCCTGCTGCGGGGACGAGGCCCACGCCCCCGGGTTCCTCGGCCGTGACGCGGACGCCGGTGAGGCGGCCGCGCTGACGCGGGCGTGGGTCGAGCGCCACGTCCCCGAGGCCTGGCGGGCCGCGGCCCGGGCGGGCGGTGCCGCCGCCATCCGGGCGGTGCGGCGCCGGGCCGACTACGAGGCCTGGTACCCGACCTTCGGCCGATCGGGGCTGGTCGTGCCCACCTGGCCCGTCGCCTACGGGGGCCTCGACGTCACCCCCGCCGTGGCCCGGGCCGTCGACGCCGAGCTGGCCCCCTACAACCTCGGGCGCCTCAACCCGCTCGGGCTCAACCTGGCCGCCCCCGCGCTGTTCGCCCACGGCACCGAGGAGCAGCGCGCCCGCTTCCTCCCCCCGATCGTGCGCAACGAGGAGGTGTGGTGCCAGCTCTTCAGCGAGCCCGGCGCCGGCTCCGACCTCGCGTCGCTCGCCACCCGGGCGGAGCGGGACGGCGACGGGTGGGTGCTCATCGGCCAGAAGGTGTGGACCACCTGGGCGCACGTGGCCGACTTCGGCGTGTGCCTCGCCCGCACCGATCCCGGCGTGCCCAAGCGCCGCGGCATCACCTACTTCGTCGTCGCCCTCGACGCGCCCGGGGTGGAGGTGCGGCCCCTGCGCCACATCGGCGGGGAGGTCGACTTCAACGAGGTGTTCCTGTCGGGGGTGCGCGTGCCCGACACCCACCGGGTCGGCGACGTGGGCGCCGGCTGGACCGTCGCCAACGCCACCCTGTCGGGCGAGCGCCAGATGGTGGCCGGGTCGGGCTCGGGCGGCGTCGACCGGATCGGCGGCGGCGGCGCCCGCCGCCTGCTGGCCCGGGCCCGCACGCCGGTGGCACGCCAGCGGGCCGTGCAGGTCTACGCCGAGGAGCGGATCCGCCACTGGACCAACCAGCGGGTGCGGGCCGGCCTCCGCGCGGGGCGGCCGCCGGGGCCCGAGAGCTCGATCGGCAAGGTCCACCAGGGCGATCTCAACCAGCGCATCCAGGAGCTGGCCACCGACCTGCTGGGGGCGGAGGCGCTGGCCTGGGAGTCCGACGCCGCCACCTACGCCGGCTCGCTGCCCTACGAGGTGGCGGGGATGCTCCGCAGCCGGGCCAACACCATCGAGGGCGGCACCACCGAGGTCAACCGGAACATCGTGGGCGAGCGGGTCCTGGGCCTGCCCCGGGAGCCCGACCCCTGGAGCGGCGTGCCCTGGCGGGAGGTGCCGCGCAGTTGAGCTACACCACGCTGCGGGTCGAGCGGCGCGGACCCGTCGGCTGGCTGGTCTTCGACCGGCCCGACGTCGGCAACGCCATGGACGCCACGATGCTGGCCGAGCTGGAGCGCGCCTGGGCCGAGCTCGACGGCGACGGCACCGTGCGGGTGATCGTCACCACCGGTGCCGGCGACACCTTCCAGACCGGGCTCGACATGGCCCAGCTCGGCCGCGACCCGGCGGCGCTCCGGGAGCAGTCGCGCCGCACCCGGCGGGCCGAGCTGCGGCTCACCGCCTGGCACAACGGGGTGTGGAAGCCGGTCGTCGCCGCGGTCAACGGCACCTGCGCCGGGGGCGGCCTGCACTTCGTGGCCGACGCCGACATCGTCATCGCCGCGTCCGACGCCACCTTCCTCGACCCGCACACGTCGGTCGGCCAGGTGAGCGCCTACGAGACCATCGGGCTCGTCCGGAAGTCGCCGATGGAGCCCATCGTGCGCATGGCGCTGACCGGCCGTCACGAGCGCATGACCGCCGCCCGGGCGTACCAGCTCGGCATCGTGGGCCAGGTCGTCGACCCGCCCGGCGGGCTGCGGGACGCAGCCCAGGCGGTGGCGGACACGGTGGCCCGCAACGACCCGGCCCTGCTGGCGGCCACCAAGCGGGCCCTGTGGGGCGCCCTGGAGGTGGGCCGCACCGCCGCCCGGCGCGCCGGCCACCCGCTGACCATCGAGGGAGCCCCCGCATGACGTTCGCCTACTCCGCCTACGAGACGCTGCTCGTCGAGCGCCGTGGTCCGGTGGGCTGGCTGATCAACAACCGGCCCGACCAGCTCAACGCCATGAACAGCCAGATGCGCGACGAGCTGGAGGTCGCCTGGACCGAGCTCGACGCCGACCCCGACGTGCGGGTGATCGTCCACACCGGCGAGGGCCGGGCCTTCCAGACCGGGGTCGACGTGACCGAGATCGCCACCGACGGCGTGGGCATGGAGCGCTACCGGAAGTCGATGGAGGACTGGGACGTCCACTTCACCTCGTGGCAGCACGGGGTGGTCAAGCCCGTCATCACGGCCGTCAACGGCATCTGCGCCGGCGGCGGGTTTCACTGGGTGGCCGACGCCGACATCTGCATCGCCGCCGCCGACGCCCAGTTCTTCGACCCCCACGTGTCGATCGGCCAGGTCGTGTCGCTGGAGGCGATCGGGCTGATGCGCAAGATGCCCGCCGAGGCGGTCATGCGGATGGCGCTGGTCGGCCGGCACGAGCGCATGCCCGCGTCGCGCGCCTACGAGCTGGGCATGATCAGCGACGTCGTCGACCCGCCCGAGCGGCTGCGGGACGCGGCCCAGGCGCTGGCGGAGAAGGTGGCCCGCAACTCGCCGGCGGCCATGGCCGCCACCAAGCGGGCGCTGTGGCGGGCGCTGGAGCTGGGCCTGACCGACGCCTGCAAGGCGGGCGCCGCCGACCTGGTGTCGGTGTGGGGGCACCCCGACCAGACCGAGGGCCCGCGCGCGTTCGCCGAGCGGCGGGAGCCGCGCTGGCACATCGGCGAGGTCGGGGAGGCGGGCCCGGCGTGAGCCTGGCCGACCTGCTGTTCGGCCCCGGCGCCCTGGCGGAGGGGCCGGCGGCGCTGGTGCACGCGGGCGGCGTGGCGTACACGGCGGACGAGGTGCGGGCCCGGGCCGAGGCGGTGGCCGCCGCGGTGGGGCCGGCGGGCGTGGCCGGGCGCGCCGTGGGGGTGATGCTGCCCGACGGCGTCGACGTGGTGGCGGCGCTGTTCGGCGTGTGGCGGGCGGGCGGCGTGTACGTGCCGCTCAACCCCCGCCTCACCGACGGCGAGGTGGGCCACGTGCTGGCCGCGCTCGACCCGGCCGCGGTCGTGACGACCGCCGAGCACCGGGAACGTTTCGCGGGGCGGCCGGTGCACGTGATGCCGGGCGGCGGGCGGGCCGCCGGGGGTGCGGTGCGGGCGGGCGGGGGCGAGGGCGGGGCCCTCGATCCCGACGCGGCGCTCGTGCAGTTCACGTCGGGCACCACCGGGCGGCCCAAGCCGGTCGTGCTGACCCACACCGGGGTGCTGACCCTGCTCGACAACGTGGTGGCCAAGCTGCGGGGCGGGGGGCGGGTGCCGGCCGGCGAGCCGATGCCCAACCTCGTCCCCGTGTCGCTGTCGCTGTGGGCGGGCATCTACAACGTCCTGTTCGCCCTGCGCGTCGGCGCGCCGGTGGTGATCCTGGGCCGGTTCGATCCGCTCGCGCTCGTCGCCCTGGTCAAGCAGTTCGGCATCCGCTCGACCGTGCTGCCCCCCGCGGCGATGGCCGCGCTGGTCGACGACGAGCGGGTGACCGACCTGGCGCCCCTCCGCTACGTCCGCAGCATCACGGCCCCGCTGTCGCCGCTCCAGGCCCGGCGGTTCCGTGACCGGTTCGGCATCGCCGTGCTGAACAGCTACGGGCAGACGGAGATCGGGGGTGAGATCGTCGGCTGGACGGCGGCCGACAGCCGCGAGCACGGCGACGCCAAGCTGGGATCGGTGGGCCGGCCCCACGCGGGCGTCGAGGTGCGGGTCGACGGCGCGACCGGCGAGCTGCAGGTGCGGACGCCGGCGCTCGCCGCCGGGTACGCGGGCGGCGACAGCGGTGGTGGTGGCGGCGACCTGGCCGACCGGCTGACGGCCGACGGGTGGTTCCGCACCGGCGACGTCGGCCGGGTCGACGGCGACGGCTTCGTGTGGATCGAGGGCCGGCTGTCCGACATGATCAACCGGGGCGGCCTCAAGGTCGCGCCGGCGGAGGTGGAGGAGGTGCTGCGCACGTCGCCCGAGGTGGCCGACGCCGCCGTGGTGGGCCTGCCGGACCACCGGCTGGGCGAGGTGCCGGTGGCCTTCGTCGTCGCGGCGACCGGTCTTGCCCCGACATCTGACGGTCTGTCAGGTTTGTGCCGTGCGCACCTGGCCCCGTACAAGGTGCCGGTGCGGTTCGAGATCGTCGACGCGCTGCCGCGCAACGAGGTGGGCAAGGTGCTGAGGTCGGTACTGCGGGGGAACGGCCGGTGAGGCTGCGGGAGACGCCGGACGAGCGGGCCTTCCGGGCCGAGCTGCGGGCCTGGCTGGCCGAGGTGCTGCCCACCCTGCCCCCCGAGCCGGCCTTCGACGACTGGGCGGCCAAGCGGGCCTACGACACCGGCTGGCAGCGCCGGCTCCACGATGCCGGTTACGCCGGCATCGCCTGGCCCGCCGAGTACGGCGGCCGGGGCGCCACGCCGTCCGAGGAGCTGATCTTCCTCGAGGAGACCGAGCGGGCCGGCGCCCCGTACGTCGGCTGCTGCTTCGTGTCGACCCTGCACGCCGGGCCCACGATCGCAGCCGAGGGGACCCCCGAGCAGCGGGCGACCCACCTCCCGCCCATCCTCCGGGGCGACCACGTGTGGTGCCAGGGGTTCTCCGAGCCCGAGGCCGGGTCCGACCTGGCCTCGCTGCGCACCCGGGCGGTGCGCGACGGCGACCACTACGTCGTCACCGGCCAGAAGATCTGGACCTCGCACGCCCAGGGGGCCGACTACTGCGAGCTGCTGGTGCGCACCGACCCCGACGCGCCCAAGCATCGCGGCATCACCTGGCTGATCATGCCGATGGACTCGCCCGGCCTCGAGGTCCGGCCCCTGCGCACCCTCACCGGGGTGAGCGAGTTCAGCGAGATGTTCCTCGACGAGGTGCGCATCCCCGTCGCCAACGTGGTCGGCGCCGAGAACGACGGCTGGCGGGTGGCGATGGTGACCTTCAGCTTCGAGCGGGGCACGGCGTTCGTCAGCGAGCTGCTGGGATCGATGCGGCTGCTCGCCGACCTGGTCGACATCGCCCGCAAGACCCCCCTCGCCGGCGCCGGCACCGCGTGGGACGACGCCGGCATCCGCCACGACCTCACCGTCATCGCCGCCGAGCTCGACGCCCAGTGGGCGCTCACCAAGCGCAACGTGTCGCGGGCGGCCCGCCACGGCACCGCCGGGGTCGGCGGCTCGGTGTTCAAGCTCGCCTACCACGCCACCCGCGAGCGCATGGGCGACGTCGCCTTCCGGCTGCTGGGCCGGGCCCGCCTCGCCCTCGACGACCCCACCGGGCTGTCGGCCCGCCACATCGACCACGTCGAGCAGCGGCTCTACGCCCTGTCGCTGTCGATCGCCGCCGGGACCGCCCAGATCCAGCGCAACATCGTCGGCGAGCGCCTGCTCGGCCTGCCCAAGGAGCGTTGACCGCCGTGGACCTCGAACCCACCGACGTCCAGCTCGCCCTGCAGGGTGAGCTGCGGCGGTTCCTCGACGGCCGGGTCACGCCCGAGCACCGCCGGGCCATCGCGGCCATGCCGGGCGCCGTCGACCGCGACCTCTGGCGGGGGTTGGGTGGCATGGGCACCTTCGCCCTCACGGTGCCCGAGGCCGCGGGCGGCGTGGGCCTCGGCCTGGCCGACGCCACGCTCGTGTTCGAGGAGCTGGGCCGGGCCCTGGTGCCCGGCCCGCTGATCGGCACCTTCCTCGCCGCCGGGCTGGCGGCCGAGGGCGTGGTGGACGCCGGCGCCGCGGCGCTGCTGGACGGCGCCGCGACCGGCGAGGCCGTGGTCGGCCTGACCCCGGCCGCGGCGCCCGCCTTCGTCGAGCACCTCGCCGCCCTCGACGCCCTGCTGGTGGTGGACGGCGGTGGCGTCGCCCTGACCGGCCCGCCGCGCGGTGGCCGCCCCGTGGCCCGCCCCCTCGACCCCCTGACGCCGGTCGACGTCGTGGACGAGCTGCCCGCCGGACCGCTCCTGCCGGGCGGCGCGGCCCGGGCCGGGCAGCTCCGCACGGCCGCCGCGCTGCTGGCCGCCGCGCTCCAGGTCGGCGTGGCCGGCGCGGCGGTCGCGCTGGCCACCGCCTACGCCGGCCAGCGGACGCAGTTCGGCCGCGTCATCGGCAGCTTCCAGGCGCTCAAGCACCTGCTGGCCGATGCCCAGGTGGGGATCGAGGTCGCCCGCGCCGCGGTCGGGGCCGCCGGGGTGGAGATCGACGACGCAGTGGCCGGGGAGGGCGACCCCGCCCGGGCCCACCGGGCCGTCGACGGGGCCCGCATCGTCGCCTCCCGGGCCGCCGGCGCCGCCACCCGCACCTGCGTCCAGGTCCACGGCGGCATGGGGTACACGTGGGACCTCGACGCCCACCTGCTCGTCAAGCGGGCGCTCGTGCTCGACGTCACCCCCGGCACCCCGGAGGAGGCGGCGGCCTCGCTGGCCGCCGCCCTGTAGTGGCCCCGCCCGCGGCGCTCGCCGGACGCCGCCTGCTGGTCGTGGGCGCCTCGGCCGGCATCGGCCGCGGCGTGGCGGTGCAGGCGGTGGCGGCCGGCGCCCACGTCGTCCTCACCGCCCGCCGGGCCGCCGCCCTCGACGCCGTCACCGCCGAGGCCGGCGGCGGCACCGCGGTGGCCGGCGACGTGCGCGACGACGCCGCCCGCGGCGCGGTGGTCGACGCCGCCGTGGCCGCGCTGGGCGAGATCGACGCCGTGGTCTACGCCGTCGGCAGCGCCGACCTCCGCCGCCTGGCCGCCACCGACACCGCCGTCTGGCACGCCACCCTCGGCGCCAACGTCGTGGCCTTCAACCAGCTCGTGCGGGACGTGCTGCCCCACCTGGCCCCCGGCGCCGTCATCGCCGCCCTGTCGTCGGAGACCGCGGCCGCGCCGCGCCACGGCCTCGTGCCCTACGCGGCGTCGAAGGCCGCGCTCGAGGCCTCGCTGGCCGGGTGGCGCCACGAGCACCCCGGCCTCCGCTGCACCTGCGTGGTCGTCGGGGCCACGCAGCCCACCGACTTCGGTGCCGGCTTCGACGCCGCGGCGCTGGACGACGCCCTCGCGAGCTGGGTCCGCCACGGTGCGCTCCAGGAGGAGTCCATGCACACCGACGACGTCGCCGCCGTGCTGGTGGCGACGCTGGCGACCGCGCTCGACGTTCCCGGCGTGGCCCTGGAGACCCTCGTGCTGCGGTCACCGTCGCCGGTCGCCGGTCCCACGTGGACGCCGGCCCCGGCGCCGCGGCAGGGCCATACCGGCTGAGTACGATCCGGCCGGTGACGGCTGAGCGCGAACGGCGATCCGGGCGGCGCCGCCGGACATGGGGCCAGCGGCTGGCCATCGCCGCGGGCTGCCTGTCGACGCTGGGCCTGCTGGCCAGCGCAGCAGGGCTCGGCTACGTGCTCCGCAAGTACGAGCGGCTTCCCCGCATACAGCTCACCGGGGTGCTCGACGAGCAGGCCGAATCGGGCGAGCCGGAGAACTACCTCATCGTCGGGGTCGACAACGCCGGCGACCTGCCGGGCGACGACCCGGTGCGCATCGGGCGCGATCCCACGCTGCACTCCGACACGATCATGGTCCTGCGCATCGACCCGGCCTCGGGCCGGGCGGCGCTGCTGTCGCTGCCGCGCGACCTGTTCGTGCCCATCCCCGGCACCGGCACGTCGCGACGCATCAACATCGCCATCGAGCTGGGCGGGGCGCCGCTGCTCATCCGGACGATCAACGAGAACTTCGGCATCCCCATCCACCACTACGTCCAGGTCGACTTCGCCTCGTTCCGGGGGCTGGTCGAGGCCGTCGGCGGCGTGTCGGTCTACCTCCCGCACCCGGCGCGCGACGCCGCCACCGGCCTCGACCTGGGCGAGGGGCCGGGCTGCCGCAAGCTCGACCCGACCGAGGCGCTCGCCTACGTCCGGTCCCGCCACTACGAGGAGTTCATCGACGGCCGCTGGGTCGAGGACCCGAGGTCCGACCTGGGCCGCATCGCCCGCCAGCAGGACTTCATCCGCCGGGCGCTGCGCCGGGCGATCGACCGCGGCGCCCGCAACCCGGGAACGCTCGACCAGCTCATCGACGTCGGCCTGTCCGGCATCACCGTCGACGGCGGGCTGACCGCCGGCGACATCTTCGACCTCGGCACCCGCTTCCGGTCGTTCGACCCCGACAGCCTGCTCACCTACTCGGTGTCGGGCACGCCCGGCGTCGTCAACGGCGCCCAGATCCTGCGGCTGATCGAGGGGCCGGAGACCGAGGCGACGCTCGCCATCTTCCGCGGCGGCACCGGCACCGACCTGGTCCCGGCCTCGGTGCGCCTCACCGTGCGCAACGGCACCGGGACCAGCCGCCAGGGGGCCGACGCGACCGCCGCGCTCAAGGAGGTCGGGTTCATCGCCACCGTCGCCGGCGACGAGCCGGGCGGCGGGGCCGACGGCACGGTGATCCGCCACCCGCCGGCCCAGGCGGCGGCGGCCGACCTCGTGGCCCGCTGGCTGGTGGGCGGCGCCCGCCTCGAGGCGGTCGAGGGCGCGACCGGCATCGAGCTGGTCACGGGCGCCGATTGGCAGGGCGTGCGGCCCGAGCCGGCCCCGTCGACCTCCGCCACCACGGCGACCACCCTGCCCTCCTCGACCAGCAGCCTCCCCGCGTCCGGGACGCCGGAGGGCCCGGCGGCCAGCGCCCGGACGTCCACCTCGATCGACCTCGCGCAGTTCGACTGCTGAGCCACGGGACGCTGGGGGATGAAGACCGACGAGACGACGTCCGGCCGAGCGGGGGGGACCGCCGTGCCCGACACGGCGGCGCCCGACACGGCGGCGCCCGACACCGCTCCGGTGGTCGACACCGTGCCGCCCGACACCGCTCCGGTGGTCGTGGCCGAGGCCGCGCCCGACGTCGCCCCCGGCGTCGCCCCCGACGTCGACGACGTCCCGCCGGCGCCGGACCTGTCGCCGCCGCCCAAGCCGGCCTGGCAGAGCCGCCCGGTCGGCTACCTCCCGGCCCTCGACGGGGTCCGGGCCCTGGCGGTGGGGCTCGTGGTCGCCTACCACCTCGGCTACTCGGGCGTGCCCGGGGGCTACATCGGCGTCGAGGTCTTCTTCGTCCTGTCGGGCTGGCTCGTGTGCGCGCTGCTCGTCAACGAGCACCACCGCACGGGCGCCGTCGGGCTGCGCGCCTTCTGGATGCGGCGGGCGCGGCGGCTGCTGCCGGCGGTCGCGACCGTGATCGTGGCGACGCTCGGGGCGACCGCGCTGGCCCAGCCCGAGCGGCTGGCGGCGCTGCGGGGCCACGGGGTGGCGGCCCTCGCCTACCACCTCAACTGGCGGCTCGTGGTCGACCAGCAGTCGTACTTCGAGGCGGCGGGCGGCCCCTCCGCGCTGGAGCACCTGTGGTCCCTGTCGATCGAGGAGCAGTTCTACCTGGTGTTCCCCCTGGTGGCGGGCTTCGTGCTGGTGTGGACGTCGCGCAGGCGGGCGATCGCCCTGCTGCTCGGCGCGGCGCTGGTCTCGACGCTGCTGCGGCTGGCCCTGGTGTCGCCGGGGAGCGACCCGTCGCGCGCCTACTTCGGCTCCGACACGCGTGCCGCCGGCCTGCTGCTGGGCGCGGCCTTCGCCCTGTTCTGGACGCCCAACCGCCTGCGCCCCCACGACGACCGCCTGTTCACCGCCGGGCTCGACGCCGTGGCCGCCGCCGGCGTCGCCGCCCTCCTGTGGTACGCCGTGGCCGTGTCGGAGGGCGACGCGACGGCCTTCCGGCTCGGGTTCACCCTGGTGCAGGTCGGCACCCTGGCCCTCGTGGCGGTGGCGGTCTACCCGGCGCCCACCCGCACGGCGTCGCTGCTGTCGGCGCGGCCGCTGGCCTGGCTGGGACGGCGCTCCTACGGCATCTACCTGGTCCACTGGCCGGTCATCGTGCTCCGCTCGCGCGCCCCGGGCGAGCAGCCCGGGTCGACGGCGACGGTGCTGACCGAGGTGGCGCTCACGCTGGGCCTGGCCGCGCTCATGTACCGGTGGGTCGAGCAGCCGGTCCGGCACCGGGGCCTGGGGGGCGCGGTGCGGCACGCCCGGGCGCGGTTCGACGACGCCCGCGCCCGCCGCCCGGCGGCGGCGGTGGGCCTCGTCGCCGCGGGCCTCGTCGTCGCCGGGACCGGCCTGTCGCTCGCCCGTGACGTGGTCGCCGCCGACGCCCCGGTGGCGTCGCAGCCGGCCTCCGTGTCGATCGGGCCCCGGGCGGCCCCGGCCGCCGGCCCCGCACCGACCGCTGCGCCGGTGGAGACGACCCTGGCCCCGGCGGCGCCCCCGCCTCCCGCCCTGTTGCCCGTCGCCACCGCCGTCGGCGACTCGGTGCTGGTCGGCGCGGCCGATGCCCTGGCCGCCCGGCTCGGGCCGACGTTCGTGGTCGACGCGAGCATCGGCCGCCAGCTCGTCGACGCCACCGCGGTCGTGACCGACATGGCGGCCCGGGGCCAGCTCGGCGGGGTGGTGATCATCTCGCTCGGGCACAACGGCCCGTTCACCGGCGAGCAGATCGACCAGCTCTTCGGTGCGATCGGGCCGGACCGGACGGTGCTGCTCGTGAACGTGCTCGTTCCCCGCCGGTGGGAGGGCGAGGTCAACGACGCCCTGATCGCCGCCGTCGAGCGCCACCCGAACGCCGTGCTGGTCGACTGGCGCTCGGTGGTGACGACCGAGCCGGGCCTCACGCGGGACGACGGCTACCACCTCACGGCGGCCGGGGCCGAGCGCTACGCCGACACCGTCGTGGCCGCCATGCCGCCCACCGGCTGACCTTCCGGTGACGGAACTGGTTGGCTCCCAACCAGATGCGTCACCGGAACGGCTGCCCGTGCGGCTCCAACGCCGGCTGCGGGGGTACGCCCGCCGGGCAGGGCGCCCGTCCTACGATCCTGGTGCCTCGCCCGGACGTCGGGTGCCGAGGCCACGGAGGATCAGTGCCCCAGCTCGACGACTCATCGCCCGGCCGCGGGGCGGCGCGCGTCCATCCCACGGTCCTGGTGGCCGGGGCCTACGCCTGGCGGCTGATCGGCATCGGCATCGTCGGCTGGGCGCTGCTCAGGCTGCTGTCGGCGCTGTGGGTCCTGGTGCTGGCGGGGGCCGTGGCGGTCCTCCTCGGCCGGGCGCTCGACCCCGTGGCCAACGTCCTGCGCCGGCGGGGCCTGCCGCGGGCCCTGGTGGCGGCCGTGACCCTCGTCGGCTTCCTGGCGGTCATGGCCGGGATCGTGTCGCTGCTGGTGCCCACGATCGTGGACGAGTTCTCCGACCTCGGGCCCACGCTCGAAGCGTCGGTCGACGACCTCGAGGACTGGCTGGTCGACGAGAGCCCGTTCGAGATCGACCGCAAGGACATCGACGAGTTCCGTGACGAGTCCAGCACCTACATCAGCGACGCCCTCCGGTCGCAGAGCGGGGCCGTCGTGAGCGGCACGGTCGTCGCCTTCGAGGTCATCACCGGCCTGATCCTGTCGCTCGTGGCCACGTTCTTCGTGCTCAAGGACGGCGACCGCTTCGGGCGGTGGCTGGTCGGGTTCCTGCGCGAGGAGCACCGGCCGCTCGCCCGGCGGCTGGCCGCCAAGTCGTGGCAGACGCTGGGCGGCTACCTGCGGGGCTCGGCCACGCTCGGGGTGATCGAGGGCATCATCATCGGCACGACGGTGTGGCTCGTCGGTGGGGCCCTCGCCCTACCCGTCGGGGTGGTCACCTTCTTCGCCGCCTTCATCCCCTTCGCGGGCGCGGTCCTGGCGGGTGTGGTGGCGGTGCTGGTGACGCTCGTGTCGGCCGGCTTCGCGCCGGCGGTCATCGTGCTGGTGGTGGCGGTGCTGGTCCAGCAGTTCGACAACGACCTGCTGGCGCCCCTGGTGTTCGGCAAGAACCTGGAGCTGCACCCACTGATCGTGCTGGGCGCCATCGTGGCCGGCAGCACGCTGTTCGGCGCCTTCGGGGCCGTGCTCGCCGTGCCGGTGACGGCCGTGACGATCAACATCCTGGCCGAGTGGCGGGCGCACGACCGCGAAGACGGCGAGCGGCAGGTGGGCGCGAGCGGCGACTGAGCGCACCGCCGCCCAACAATCTGCACCCCCTCTGCCAGTAGGCTCGCCGCCAGCCCGAGGGAGGGAGCGCGATGGAGCAGTCCGCGATCGAGGTGGCGGAGTCCGTGCGGCGCGGGCAGCGCCGGGCATCCGAGGTGCTCGACGAGGCACTCGCGGCCATCGAGGCGGGCAACGCCCGCCTCGGCGCGTTCGTGCACGTCGACGAGGGCCTGGCCCGGGCGGCCGCCGCGGCGGTCGACGCTGCCGTGGCCGCCGGGCGCGACCCGGGGCCCTTCGCCGGCGTCCCCATCGGGGTGAAGGACCTGGAGGACTGCGCGGGCATGCCGACCTCGCGCGGCTCGCTGCTCTACGCCGGCCGGGGCCCGGTCGAGGCGGACTCGATCCACGTCGGGCGCCTCCGGGCGGCGGGTGCCGTGCCCGTGGGCAAGACCGCAGCGCCGGAGTTCGGGACGCTCAACTTCACCAAGACCAAGGTGTTCGATGTCGCCCGCAACCCGTGGGACCCGGAGATGACCCCGGGCGGGTCGAGCGGCGGCAGCGCCGCGGCGGTGGCCGCCGGCCTGGTGCCCGCGGCGACGGCCAGCGACGGGGGCGGCTCCACCCGCATCCCCGCGTCGTTCTCCGGTCTGGTCGGGTTCAAGCCCAGCTACGGGCGCATCCCCCATCCCGGGCCGCCGGGGTCGGAGACCGCGGTGTACGGGCTGCTCACCACGACGGTGGCCGACAGCGCCCGCCACCTCGACGTCACCGCGGGCCCCGACGACCGGGACCGCTTCTCGCTGCCCCGCCCGCTCGTGAACTACGAGTCGGCCGCCGAGTCGCTGCCGCTCGACGGCCTCCGGGCGCGGTGGTCCCCCGACCTCGGCTTCGCCCGCTGCGATCCCGAGGTCCGGGCGCTGGCCGAGAAGGCGGCGCGTGCGCTGGCCGAGGCGGCGGGACTGGTGCTCGACGACGAGCCGGTCACGCTGACCGACCCGGTGAAGGCCTGGCTGAGCGCGGGTGCGATCGACCTGTGGCTCGAGCTGGAGCGCGGCATGTGGCCGGCGGTGGCCGACGACCTGACCCGGTACAGCCGCTCGGTGCTCGAGCAGACCGCGGACTACCCGCTGCCCCGCTACGCCGAGGCGACCCGCCGCCGGGAGCAGCTCGTGATGGACGCCGCCCGGCTGTTCGACGAGGTCGACGTCGTCATCACCCCCGCCACCGCGGTGGCCGCCTTCCCGGCGGGCGGCCCGCCGCCGGACGTCATCGACGGTCAGCCCGCCCGGCCCCTGGGGGCCTCGGCGACGCCGTTCACCATGCTCGCCAACCTGTGCTGGAACCCGGCCGTGTCGGTGCCGGCCGGGCTGACCGCCGCCGGCCTGCCGGTGGGCGTGCAGATCATGGCCCGCCGCCACCACGACGAGATCCCGCTCCGCCTGGCCCGCATCTGGGAGCAGACCCGGCCCTGGCCCCGGCACGCACCGCCGGTCTGACCCGCGCGGTCCGGTCGTCGCCGAACCGGCGTCGCACAGTGCCCCTGCCGCGCGGCATCGCCGCCAGAACGGCCGGCGGCGGGTCTCGGTCGGCCGGCGGTAGAGCGTGCTCGGATAGGTCACGCCGGCGCGTGTCACCGTGCTGCGTTGCCGGTCGGCCGAGCTGTGGAGCTGGTGCTTACATGCCAAATCGCCACGCGTGGGCCGTGGCGAGCGCCCTATCCGCTCGGCCTTACAGCGTGCGCGGATTGGTCACGCCGGCGCGTGTCACCGTGCTGCGTTGCCGGTCGGCCGAGCTGTGGAGCTGGTGCTTCCATGCCAAATCGCCACGCGTGGGCCGTGGCGAGCGCCCTATCCGCTCGGCCTTAGTCGGGGCGGTTGCGGAGGAAGCGCTCGACCTCTTCGACCAGCGAGCGGCCCGCGCCCTCCTCGTCGTCGGCGTCGTGGCGCTCCTCGAGCTGGCTGACGTACGACGACGTCTCGTCGTCCTCCTGCACCAGCTCGGTGACCTGCCGCTCGTACGCCGCGGCGGCGATCTCCAGCTCGGTCGTCGGGACCCAGGTGCCCAGCACCTCGGTCGTCCGTTCGAGCAGGGCCAGCACCGCCTTGGGTGACGGCGCGGTCGGCACGTAGGTGGGAACGGCGGCCCACAGCGACGCGGCGGGCAGGTCGACCTCGCGGCACGCCGCCGACAGGACGCCCACGACC
This sequence comes from Acidimicrobiales bacterium, assembly GCA_035693765.1. Lineage (GTDB taxonomy): Bacteria > Actinomycetota > Acidimicrobiia > Acidimicrobiales > VFJN01 > ZC4RG19. The sequence goes on along the minus strand of DASSGC010000174.1, from coordinate 899 downwards.
CCGGTCGGGCCCTGGTAGGTGGACGGGCGCAGGCCCAGGTCGGCCTGCAGGGCAGGGTCGGTCACCGTGCCCACGACCGGCACCGGGCGGCTGTGCGGCACCTCGGCCACGAGCGCCCCGAGGATGACCAGCAGCCGGCACCCGAGCTCCCGGGCCAGGCCGGTGACCTGGGCGCAGAAGGTCCGCCACCTGAGCTGCGGCTCGGTGCCGATCAGCAGGAGGACGTCGCCCGCGTCGCCCGGCAGCGCGGCGGCGTAGACCTCGGTGGTCGGCCACACGATGCGCCGGGCGCCGTCGTCGTCGATCTCGGCCTGGGGGCGGGTCGACGTGAAGTCGAAGAAGTCCTCGGGGTCGATCTCGGCCACGAGCTCGGCGCCGTAGCGGTCGATGAGGTACCGGACGGCGCCGCTGGCGGCATCGCCGGCGTCGTTCCACCCCTCGAACGCCGCGATGAGCACGGGCCGGTCGAGGGTGGGCCGCGAGCGCCACCGGACGTGATCCACTCCGCCCATCGTACGGGCCCGCGGGTCCGACGCCCCGCGCCGAACGGCAGCGGGTGTGGGTCAGGCGCTGCGGGCCTGTGCGCCGCCGTCCACCGCGGCGGCGGGGTGCGGGCGGCCTTCGCGCTCCAGCCGGGCGAGCAGCGCGGTCACCTCCTCCTGGGCCCGGGTCCACTCCTCGAGTGAGCACCGGGCGTTCTCGGCCGCACCGGCGCCGGCCCAGGACGACATCGCAGTGCGGAGGTTCATGCACTCACCGTAGGGGGTGCGTGTGACGTGCCCTCGACCGGCGCGTGAGCGGCAGGTCACGACCGTGTGAATCCTTTCCTCCCCCGGCGGTGACGGCGGGGAGGGCGCGCCGTCGTGGGGGTCTGCCCGCCCGTTCCGTCGCGGCGGCCC
>DASSGC010000173.1:0-2730 GCA_035693765.1 Acidimicrobiales bacterium | reverse complement strand
CTCCGCTGTGATGTTCTCACCCGAGAACATCAGGAACTTGGCCCACTGCCGTCCCACGATCGGGACCAGCGGGACCGCGCCCACCAGGCCGAGGCGGCCCTCCGGCAGCCCGAAGCGGGCCGACTCACCGGCGATGACGAGGTCACAGGAGCAGACGAGCGACAGCGCGGCCCCGAGGCAGACCCCGTGCACCGCTGCGATGACCGGGACGCACGCGTCGCGCACGCGTCGGTGGAACGAGTCGGCCTGCTCCAGGAAGGCGCGGTGCTCGAACGCTGTCTCCCGGCGGGCGTTGCCGGTGACGTCACCGCCCCCCGAGAATCCCCTGCCGGCCCCGTGCAGCAGCACGCAGCCCACGTCGGGGTCGTCCTCCGCGTCGGCCAGGGCCCAGAGGATCTGGTCGCGCGTGCCGCCCGGGCGCGCCGAGATGGCATTGAGCTTCTCCGGCCGGTCGAGGACGACGACGGCGACGCCCCCGCCCTTGTCATAGCTGATCTCGTCGAGCTCCACGGGTCTCCGCTCGGTGTGGGTCGGACGCGGACGCCGCCGCGGCCGGCGACCACCGTACGCCGTCAGCTCGGGCGGTCGGGAACTTCATGAGCGAGGCGCCGTCGATGCGGATCTGCCGGCCGGTGATGGAGCCGACCCGTCCGTCTCGGCATTCCGGCGCCTGGTGGCGTATGGTGTGCGGTGACGCTTGTGTCAGATGAGCGGGGAGGACCGCCATGGAACTGAACGACCTGGTGCTGGTGAGCGTCGATGACCACGTGGTCGAGCCGCCCCACCTGTTCGAGGGCCGGCTCCCGGCCAAGTACGTCGACCAGGCGCCCCAGTTCGTCACGCGTGACGACGGCACCAACGCCTGGCGGTACCAGGGTCAGGAGACCGCGAACGTCGCGCTCAACGCCGTGGTCGGCCGGCCACCCGAGGAGTACGGCATCGAGCCGACGAGGCTGTCGGAGCTGCGCCCCGGCTGCTACGACATCGACGAGCGGGTGAAGGACATGGACGCCAACGGCGTGCTCGGCTCGCTGTGCTTCCCGTCGTTCCCGCAGTTCTGCGGGCAGTTGTTCGCCAACACGGAGGACAAGGACCTCGCCCTCGCGCTGGTGCGGGCGTACAACGACTGGCACATCGAGGAGTGGTGCGGCACCCACCCCGGACGCTTCATCCCCTGCGTCCTGCCGGCGCCGTGGGACCCCGAGGTGATGGCCGCCGAGGTGCGCCGCACCGCGGGCATGGGCGCGCACGCCGTCACCTTCTCGGAGAACCCGTCGAAGCTGGGCTGGCCGAGCTTCCACTCCGGCCATTGGGACCCGTTCTGGCAGGCGTGCAGCGATGAGCAGGTCGTGGTGTGCCTGCACATCGGCTCGTCGTCGCAGATGGTGATCACCGCGCCCGACGCACCGTTCGACTGCATCCTCACGCTCACGCCGATGAACATCGTGCAGGCCGCCGCCGACCTCGTGTGGTCGCCGGTGCTGCGCCAGTTCCCCGACCTCAAGATCGCGCTGTCGGAGGGCGGCATCGGCTGGATCCCGTACTTCCTCGAGCGCGTCGACTACAACTACAAGCGCCACCACGCCTGGACGGGGCAGGACTTCGGCGACCGCCTCCCGAGCGAGGTCTTCAACGAGCACGTGCTGCTGTGCTTCATCGACGACCACTTCGGCATGGCCAGCCATCGGTTCCTCAACCTGGACCACGTGATGTGGGAGTGCGACTACCCCCACTCCGACTCGACGTGGCCGATCGCGCCCGAGAAGGTCCTCGAGCACTTCGAGGCCGTGGACGACCTCGGCGACCACGACATCGACCGGATGACGCACCTGAACGCGATGAAGCACTTCGGCTACGACCCGTTCGGCGTGCTCGGCGGCAAGGGGAACTGCACCGTCGGCGCTCTGCGGGCCAGGGCCGCCGGCCGCGACGTGTCCATCCGCTCCGTGCGGCCCGACGTCGTCGGGGCCCAGCGCACCCGGGCCGCCGACCTCCTGGCGACCGCCCTTCCGCAATCGCAGTAGGCGCCGGCCGGGCGGACCGGGGACGGCCGGCGGGCGTCGCGCGCCGGGGCCGTCCCCGGGTCCGGCCTGGCGTCGGGTCAGGGAAGGTCGGCGGCCACCGAGTCGAGGCGGGCGCGGATGACCGGCACGCTGTCGCCGCCGACGATCACGTGCAGCCGGTCGGCCTCGATCCCCGCGAGCGCAGCCGCGGCGACGTCGCCCGGCGCCAGCAGGCCTGCGTAGCCGGACATCGTCTCGGCGATGCTCGCCGGCGGCTCGGAGTCGCCGGGGACGCCGTCCGGGCGGTTCACCCAGGAGGACTCGGCCAGCGACGTCGCCACCATGCCGGGGCACAACACGGTGGCGCCGATGTCGGGCGCCGCGCTCCGCAGCTCGGCCCGGAGGGTCTCGGTCAGCCCGACCACCGCGTGCTTCGCCGCGTTGTACGGGCCGTGCATCGGCAGCGGGATGAGGCCGCCCACCGACGCGGTGTTGAGCACGTGTCCGCTACCCCGGGCGATCAGGAGGGGGACGAACGCGCGGATGCCGTGCACCACGCCGAGCAGGGCGACGTCCAGCGTCCACCGCCACACGTCGAGGCCCTGCTCCCAGGAGGGCGCCGCGGGCTCCACGACGCCGGCGTTGTTGCAGACGACGTCAACCCGGCCGAATCGCTCCAGGGTGGCGGCGGCGAGGGCGTCGACGGCGCCGGCGTCGGTGACGTCGG
>DASSGC010000172.1:0-3297 GCA_035693765.1 Acidimicrobiales bacterium | reverse complement strand
AGCCGTTCCATGGCTTTGGTCTCGATCTCGGCAGGGAGCGCGCCGGGTGTGGCGGCGGTGTTGTAGAGGGCGTCGATCTGGTCGGTGACTGCCGCGTACTCATCGGCGACGACCCGGTCGGCGATCCGGGCGTAGACGAGGGTCATCCGGGGTGAGCGGTGTTTGATACACGGGTGATCCACCACTCCGGTGATGGCAGCGGTGAGCATGGGAGTCCCGACCCGAGGAGCTCCCGGTGACCGTGTTCCTGCCGTGTCTGGTCCGTGGTCATGAGGGCAACGAGCTTGGGACCATCACCGTGGGCCACCCGTCGCTCGACGACTACTTGGCGTTCGTGGCGGTCCGGGCGAGGACCAACACGTGGCTGGCGGTGGCGTCGGATCTGAAGATCTTCTTCACCGTTGTCGCCAAGCCGCCCGCAGAGGTGACGACGGCTGACGTGTTCGGGTTCTTGGCCGCGCAGCGGGCACCGCGTCGGGGCGACAAGGTTGTGCGCATCGAGGATGGCGAGCCGGGGCTGGCGGCCCGCACGATCGCTCGACGGTTGTCGAGCGTACGGGGCCTGTTCGCCTATCTGGCGGCCCGTGGCGATGCGGGTGTGGCCCGCAACCCGGTCCCGGCGAGCCTGGCGGCTCGCCGGCCCGGAGCGCGGCGGGGCAGGGGTGGCGTGCCGTTGATCCGCACCCCGCGCACGCTGCCCCGGATCCTGTCGCCCGGGGAGATCGACGCGCTGGTGGGCGCGCTGCGCACCCGCCGCGACCGGGCCATGGTCGAGGCCATGGTCCTCGGCGGCCTGCGCCGCTGCGAGGTGCTCGGCTTGCGGCTGGAGGACATCAACGCTGGCGAACGGCGGGTGTTCGTCGCCGAGGGCAAGGGCGGCCGCCAGCGGGTCGTGCCCATCTCGGGACGGTTCTTTGCGGCCCTCGGCGACTACCTGGACGACGAGCGGCCCCGCGCCGCGGCGACCGACCGGGTCTTCGTGGTGCTCAAGGGCCCGAACCGGGGCAAGCCCCTCTCGCCGGCCGGGCTCGACGAGATCCTCGACGGTGCCCGCGCGCGGGCGGGGCTGACCAGGGCGACCTGCCACCAGTTGCGCCACACCTGTTTCACCCGTCTGCGGGAGGCCGGCATGGCACTGGAGGCCATCCAGGCCCAGGCGGGTCACGCTTCCATCGAGTCCACCCGCATCTATCTGCATCTGGCCAACGACTGGCTGGAGAAGGAGTACCTGCGAGCGGCCGAGGCGATCGACGCCCAGGCCGACCCGGCCAGAACGGCGGCGCCGGGATGAGCCTGTCGGCTGCTGCCCAGAGCCCCGAAGTCGAGGACCTGGTCGGCGCCTATCAGGCCGATCTCGCCGCCGCCGGCATGTTCGCCGGCCACCCGACCACGTCCTATGCCCGGTCGTTCCTGTCCCGGGTCGGAGTCGAGGGCTGGGCGGCGTTGCCCCTCGACGCACAGTGCGCCACAGCCCTGAAGGATCGCCGGGTGCTGGGCTGGTTGATGGTCACCGGCCGGCTGCGGCCCAGCCCCGACTACCTGGTGGTCGGTCGGCCCTACCTGGGCGAGATGGCCGCCCGGCATCACCGGAGCTTCCACGAGCGGTTCGCTGCCACCTCCGCCGAGCTCGGCTTCGACCCCACGGTGACCCGCCTGCAGTGGTCGGCGCTGACCAAGGTGGTGGTGCTGGCCGGGGGGACCCCCGACCGCGTAACCCAGGCCGTCATCCACGAGGGACGAGCGGCGCTGATCGCCGCCATCGGCCATCACCGACCGCAGGGCCACGGCCCCAAGGCGCTCAGCGCGGCACTGTTCGGGGCGCAGACCACCCTGTTCCACCTCGGCGTGCTCGACACGCCGCCCCGCAAGACCAACCGCGACCGCTCGGCCGAGCGGGCCGACCAGTGGGCGTCGATCCCTTCTCGGCTGGCGACCACGCTGACGGGCTACATCGCCCAGGTCGGGCTGTCGTTGCGACCCTCGACGATGGTGCGCGTCGAAGGCGTGCTGCGCGAGTTCGCCTGCTGGCTCGCCGCCACCGCCCCCGAGGTCGCCTGCGTCGCCGACCTGGGCCGCCGCCACATCGAGGCCTACAAGTTGCACCTCGCCACTCGGCCCTCGGCCCGGGGCGGCACCCTCACCAAGACCAGCCTGGCCGAACACCTCGGCGGGCTGCGCACCTGCTTGGAACGCCTCGCCGAGTGGGACGGCGACGACGTCCCCACCCGGGTGCTCGTCTTCGACGGCGACCTGCCCCTGCGCGACGCACCGCTGCCCCGCTTCCTCGACGACGGCGCGTTCACCAAGCTGTTGCAGGCCACCCGCGCCGACCCCGACCCGTTCGTGCGCTTGGCCGTGGAGTTCCTGGCCCGCACCGGCCTACGCAAGGGCGAGTTCTTGGACCTCACCGTCGACTCCGTCGTGCAGATCGGCGCCGCCTACTGGCTCCACGTGCCCGTCGGCAAGCTCCGCTCGGACCGCTACATCCCGCTGCACCCCCAGCTCAAAGAACTGCTCGACGCCTGGCTCGCGGAACGGCCCGCCAGCCTGCGAAGCCCCTACCTGTTCGTCGAGCACGGCCAACGCATCGGCGCGGGTCGCGTCGACCGGGCCGTCGCCAAGGTCGCCCGGTCCGCCGGGATCGGCCACGTCAGCCCGCACCGTTTGCGTCACACTCTCGCCACCCAAGCCATCAACCGGGGCATGTCGCTCGAGGCGATAGCCGCACTCTTGGGGCATCGATCGATGCGCATGACGATGGTGTATGCCCGCATCGCCAACCGCACTGTCGCCAACGAGTACTTCTCGGTCGCCGAGAAGGTCGAGGCCCTCTACGACGCACCACGGGAACTGCCCGCCGACGCCGAGGGCGCCGAGATGCGCAAGCTCCGCGCCGAGATGCACCGCCGCATGCTCGGCAACGGCTACTGCGCCCGGCCCGTCGGCCTCGACTGCCACTTCGAGTCGATCTGCGAATCGTGCACGTTCTTCCAAACCACCATCGAGTTCCGACCCACCCTGCAACGCCAACACGACGACGCCGCCGACAAGGGCCAGGTGGGTCGCCAGAAGATCTTCGACGGCCTCCTCACCCGCCTCGACGACGAAGCCTCCTGAGTCGAACTGATGTTCCCGCTTGACTTTTCACCCGCATAATGGCCCACCTGGTGCTGGATGAACAGCGGATCGACGCCGTCCTCCGCGAGATGGCTGCAATAGGAGTGGCGTAGGCAGTGCACCGACAGCTCGGCGGGCAGGCCGGCCGCGGCCCGCACGGCGGCGAAGCGGTCGTCGATG
>DASSGC010000171.1:0-3012 GCA_035693765.1 Acidimicrobiales bacterium | reverse complement strand
CGGACCACGGTGCGCCGGTCGGTGGTGAGGCCCCGGTGCCGGCGCACGTCCTCGGTGTAGCTCTCGACGTCGATGTGGAAGGCCCCGTCGACCTCGAGCACGAGGACCCGCCCCCCGGGGAGGTCCCACTCACAGTCGGTGAACCGCCACCGCCCCGACCTGTCCCGCCGCCGCTTCTGCCGCCGGGGCGGTGCCAGGCCCCACGACCGGCACCACCGCAGGACGTCGATCTCGGCCAGCGACTGCGACCCGCCCGCCACGTCCGCCAGCAGCTCGCGGATCTCCCCGGCCCGGCGCAACGGGCGGAGCGTGCGAACCCAGTCGAGGAGGCGCTCCGGCGTCGTCAGCCGTTGTTGGACGGATGCCGTGACCGCCCCCATCGCCGTGCGCCTCGAGCGCTCGTGGGCGGCGAAGATCAGCACCGCGGGCTCGACCCGGCACGCGGGTGGTGCCAGTGTCGGATGCCGGAGGGCCGACAGCGACCGGCGGGTCCGGAAGTACCGCACGCCGTCGATCTCGTCGAAGGAGAGCTCGAAGGGCACGAGGACCGTCACCTCGTCGCGGGGCCAGTTGCGCAGGCCGTGGGCCTCGGCGGCGGTCAGCCCGCCGAGCAGGGCCTGGGGGCCGGCGTGCTCGACCGCGACCCAGAGACGCTGCTCGCGCGACAGGGGGCCGGTGGAGGTCGTGTAGACCGAGTGGGTCCGCTGCGCCCACCGTCCCGCACGCACCTGGTTGCGGACGAACCCGCGGGTGACCTCGAGCTCGCGCAGCGTGCGTTCTGCGAGCACGCCGCACTGGCTCTCGGACACCGTCTGCCAGGTCTTGTCCACGACCGGGAGTCTGCTCCGAGGCGACGAGGGCGCCCCGGAGTTGTCCACAGCCCCGAGTCGTGTGCCCGGGTGGGCGCCCTGGCAGCCACGTGAGCACACGACTCTGGGAGGCTGGGGGCATGGACGCCGCCGTCACCGAGCTCGTGGGGATGCTGCCCGAGGGGGTCGTCACGACCGTCCGGGACGCCCTCGAGAAGTACCGCTTCGACTGGACGCACGACGCCGCCGCCGGCACCCCCCTGGCCGCCGTCCGGGTCGAGACCGCCGAGCAGGTGCAGGTGACGATGCGCTGGGCGAGCACGCACGGCATCCCCGTCGTGCCGCGTGGCGCGGGGTCGGGCCTCAGCGGTGGGGCGCTCGCGGTCGACGGCGCCATCGTCCTGTCCACCGAACGGATGCGCGCCGTCGAGATCGACACCGCGAGCCGCGTCGCCGTCGTCGAGCCGGGCGCGCTCAACGTGGACGTGAAACGGGCGGCCGCCGCGGAGGGCCTCTGGTACCCGCCGGACCCCAGCTCGTTCGAGATCTGCTCGATCGGCGGCAACATCGCGACGAATGCCGGGGGCCTGTGCTGCGTGAAGTACGGCGTCACCACCGACTACGTGCTGGGGCTCGACGTCGTGCTCGCCGACGGAACGCTCGTCAGGCTCGGCGGGAAGCGGGTCAAGGACGTGGCCGGCCTGTCGCTGCTCAAGCTCTTCGTCGGGTCCGAGGGCACGCTGGGCATCGTCACGCGGGCGGTCCTTCGACTCGTGCCGGCCCAGCCGCCGGTGTCGACGGTCGTCGCGACCTTCCCGACGGTCGCCGCCGCGGCAGCGGCGGTCATCGAGCTCGGCCGCACGGTGCGTGCCTCGATGGTCGAGCTCATGGACCACGCGTCGATCAACGCGGTCGAGGACTTCCGGCCCATGGGTCTGGACCGGGATGCCGGCGCCCTCCTCATCATCCAGTCCGACGCCCCCGGCGCCGCCCGTGCCGACGAGGTCGACGTCGCCACCGCGGCGTGCGAGCTCGCGGGCTCGAAGGAGGTCTTCTCCACCGACGACCCGGAGGAGGGCGAGATGTTCGTGCAGGCGCGGCGCCTGCACTTCACCGCCATCGAGGGCCGCGGCAGCGTGCTCCCCGAGGACGTCGGCGTACCCGTGCCGCAGCTGCCCGCCCTGCTCGCCGCCGTCGCGGAGATCGCCGAGCGGCACGGCGTGGAGATCCCGATGGTCGCCCACGCAGGTGACGGCAACACCCACCCCGCGATCATCCACACCCCCGGTGACGCGGATGCCGAGCGCCGCGCGCGGCTCGCGTTCGACGAGGTCATGGCCGTGGCGATCGCCCTGGGCGGCACGATCACCGGCGAGCACGGCGTCGGCCGCCTCAAGGCGGGGGCGCTCGAGGCGCAGCTCGGGCCGGACGTCATGGCGCTCAACCGCCGGGTCAAGGCGGCCCTCGACCCCCACGGCATCCTCAACCCCGGCAGCTTCGTCTGACGGGTCCCACCCCCGCCGCCCGGCCCTGTGGGATCCCGCCGGGTGCTGGACAGGTCGGCACTGCGAGACCACCATGGGGCCAACGACCGGACCCGACGCCGGCCAGACGAGAGGGGCCGTCACGATGTGGTGGATCTTCGGCGGGTTGGTCCTGTTCCTCGTGGTGGCCCTGGTCGTCGATCGACGACGAGGACGCCCGCGTCGTCTCGGCACCGGTGGGGACACGGTGCGCGACGCGGGCTACGACGAGAACGCCAGCGCGGCGCAGGCCTACCGCCACACCACCGGACACACGGGCGGCACCGGCAGCTGACCAGGCTCCTCCGGGCCTGGCCGGGCCATGGACACCGCAGCCGCCCCGGAGGATCGTGGTCGTGTCGCCCGCCCTTGCGTCGGCGGGCCGTCCGGAGGAGGCCACCATGTGGGTCTGGATCGTCGGGTTCGTCGTCCTGTGCACCATCATCGCCGTCGTGATCGCCCGCCGGGGGCCTGGCGACGGCGGCGACCACTCCGCCGAGGCGAACCGGCACGATCCCTACCACGGGCCGCAGACCGGCGGCGGCGGCTTCGGCGACGGGGGTGGCGGGTTCTGAGTCGGGCCGCAACATTTGACATGCATTGAACGCCGCAGGTCAGCCGGTGGCGACGGTAGACTCGGCGATCGCCCAGCCGACCCCGGCACCCGGCCCCCACCTAGG
>DASSGC010000170.1:0-10519 GCA_035693765.1 Acidimicrobiales bacterium | reverse complement strand
CTCGTGTCGCACCCGGGGCGGCATCGGCCGCAGGTCCAGCGTCTGCATCGGGAAGTGCCCTCCTTCACGAGGCGGCCTGGTCACGCTCTTGGTCGCGTGTGGCGTCACTGTTATTCTAGTCGAAACTAGAATAACCTTCGGAGCGACGTCCAGTGCCGGCCACCACCGAACGACCCATCCCCACCGCGCAGGCACCGACCGCGGTGCCACCCGGGCCCGGCGGCCCCACGGCCGTGCCGCCCGCGTCGGTGCCCCTCGGGTTCCTCGCCGCGGGCGGCGTCGGGCTGTGGGCGTTCGGGTTGGCGGTCTGGTTCGCCGCCGACCACGTGGTGTCGGCGCCGACGCATCCGGGCGTCGTGTCGGCCGTCCACGTCGGCGTGCTCGCGTTCCTCACCACCGCCGTGCTCGGCGCCGTGCACCAGTTCGCCCCCGTCGTGGCCCGCCGGCCCCTGCGCTCGGTGCGGGCGGCGCGCCTGACGCTGGCGGGCATGGTCGCCACCGCCTGGCTGCTGCCGACGGGATTCGCCCACGGGCCGGAGTCGCTGGTCACCGTGGGCGGCGCCACCGGCGCGGCGACCGTGGCGCTCGCCGCGTGGAACCTCTCCGGCCCGCTGTCGGCCCGTGGCGGCGGCGTGCCCCTCGCCGGGTTGCGACTGGCGATCGGCTTCCTCGTGGCCACGGTCGCCTTCGGGGTCGTGTACGCGATCGACCGCCAGGCCGGGTGGTTCCCGCTGCTGCCGCACCGCGTGCTGGCCCACGCCCACCTCGGGCTGCTCGGCTGGCTCGGCCTCACCTACGTCGCGGTGGCCGAGAAGCTGTGGCCGATGTTCCTGCTCGCCCACCGGCCGCGGGCCCGGGCGGGCGCATGGGCCGTGGGGCTGGTCGCGGCCGGCACGCCGCCGCTCGCCGCCGGACTGCTGCTGGGCCTGCCCGTCGTGGCGTGGCCGGGCGCCGTGGCCGCCGTCGCGGGCCTCACCTGCCACCTGGCCTCGCTCGCCGCCGCGGTGCGGCACCGGCGCCGGCCCCTCGAGCTCCTGCACGGGTTCCTGGGCGCGTCGTCGGCCTTCCTCGTGGCGGCCGTCGCCCTCGGCACCGCCGCCGCGCTGGCGGGCGTCACCACGCCCGTCCGCAGCCGACTCGTCGCCGCCGAGGTGGCCGCCCTCCTGGCCTGGCTCGGCCTGGCCGTGGTGGGCCACGCCCACAAGATCGTCCCGTTCATCGGCTACACCGTCCTGCGCGCCCGGGGCGTCACGACCGCGCCGGGCGGCCGCCCGCTGCTGTTCGGCGACCTGTTCCACCACGGCGCCGCCCGCGCCACGCTGGCCACCGCCACGACCGGCTTCGCCGCGGCCGTCACCGGCGTCGCGGCGGCGTCACCCGCGGCCGTCGCGGCGGGCGGCGTCGCCCTCTCGGCCACCGGCCTGCTCGCCACCGCCAACCTCGCGCTCGGCCCCGGCCGCGCCGCCCGCCGCGCCGCCGGCGCGGGCGCCGCACCGGCCGCCGGCGCGCCCGTCCCCCCGAGGAGCACCGCATGACCAGCCAGGCCCCGGCCACCGAGCCGTCCCCGGACCGGCCCGTGATAGCTCCGCCCCCGACCGACCTGGACGCCGAGGCTCGCCGCGAGGCGGTGCTCGCCGCCCTCGGGACCGTGTGGGACCCCGAGCTCGGCCTCGACGTCGTATCCCTCGGGCTCGTCTACGACGTGCAGGTCGCCGGCGGGGACGTGGCGATCGACATGACCCTGACCACGCCGGGGTGCCCCGTGTCCGAGCAGCTTCCGGCCGAGGCCGAGGCGGCGGTACGGGCCGCGCTGCCAGGGGCCGCCGTCGCCGTGCGGGTCGTGTGGGACCCGCCCTGGACGCCGGAGCGGCTGTCACCGATGGCACTCGACCGCCTGGGCTTCACGGGGCGCGGGTGAGGGCCGTGTCACCCCTCCCCTCGCACGTCGACCTGCTCGTCACGTCCCGCGGCGTGCGACGGGCCGCGGTCGATGCCGACACCGAACGGCTGCACCGGGAGCTGTCCCGGCTGCGGACCGCGCTGGTGCTGCACCTGCAGGCCGAGCGAGCGCGGCTCCACGACGGCCCCGCGGCGACCATCACCCGCGACGGCCAGCGGCGCCTGCTCGCCCTGCTCGACGACCTGCTGGACGACACGTGCGACGACGCCGGCACCTGCACCTGCGTCGTGCGGGCGGCCGAGATCGACCACGCGCTGCGCCGCCAGGCCCTGCTGGAGGCCAACGTGATCGGCCTCCACCCCCTCGCGGGCGAGGCTCCGTGACGCCGGAGGCGACCGGGCGCCCCGCCGGCGACCTCGACGACCGCAGCGCCATCCACCACCTGGTCGTCGGCTTCTACCGGGAGATCGTCTTCGACGACCTGCTCGGGCCGCTGTTCGGCGAGGTGGCCGAGGTCGACTGGTCGGTCCACATCCCCCGCCTCGTCGACTACTGGTGCCGGGTGCTGCTCGGCGAGCCCGGCTACGCGGGGGCCATCCTGGCCGCCCACCGCCACGTCCACGAGCTCGAGGCCTTCCGGGGCGAGCACTTCGACCGGTGGTACGGGCTCTGGGCCGCCGGCGTCGACGCCGGCTGGGCCGGTCCCACCGCCACACGGGCCAAGGACCACGCCGCCCACATCGCGGGCTCGCTCGCCCGGCGGCTCCTGGGCACGACATGGCGACCGCCCGCCGCGGCGCCAGAGTTTCTCTAGTAAACATTGGATAAACATCAACGTCGACCGAGGGGATGCGATGGCAGTCACCACCCGACACGACACAGCCCAACCCGACACCGCCCGGCCCGACCCGAGCGCCGCGGCCGACCCCGGGGCCACCGGCGCGGCCACCCCTGCGGGCGAGCCGGCCGTCGGGCGGGCCGCGGCCTTCGGCACGCTCGCCGGGTTCGTCGCCATCACCCTCCTCTTCGCCGCCATCGGGCTCGCGTGCGGCGTCGAGCCGGTCGGCGCCCTAGGCCTGGGCGTCTTCGTCGGCATGTGGGGCGGGGCCGGCTTCGGGTTCATGGTCGCCGGGTCGCTCACCCTGGCGCGCCACGCCGACGCCCGGCACGCCGGTTGACCGGGGCACCCGGGGCCCACGGCGGCGGCGAGGGCGGCGAGGCTCCGTGCCTCGCGCACCTGGTCGACGACTGGCGCGACGGTCCTGCGCTACAAGACGCCCTCCCCATCCGGCCGGACACCACGCCGGACCCCGCCCACGACGACACCGGCCAAGACCCTCCCCCTCACGACACCGCGCCGGACCCGGCCCCCGGCAACACCGGCCCGGACCCCGCCCCCGACAACACCGGCCCGGACCCAGCCGGCGATAGCTGACAGGCAGAGCGGGGCGGTGTCTCGGCGCTCGACGGGGAGCGGAGAGCCGACCCGCAAGCTCGGAGGTCAGAATGCCAACGGCGACCTACGACGGTGGGCGGCTCGTGTATGACGACGATGGCGCCGGACCGGCTGTGCTGTTCAGCCACAGCTGGTTCTGCGACGGTCGGCAGTGGCCGCAGGCACCTGCAGTGGTGCGCGCCGGCTATCGCGTACTGAACCTCGACAATCGCGGCCATGGACGCTCAGGCCCGCACCGGGAGCGCTACACGGTCTGGGACATGGCCGATGACCTTGTGGCCGTGTTGGACGCGGCGGGCGAGACCTCTGCGGTGTTGGTCGGACTCTCGGTTGGTGGCTTCGCCGCGTTGCGAGCGGCGCTGCGGCACCCGGCAAGGGTCCGGGCGCTGGTGCTGGCGGATACGGCCGCTGGACCCCAGTCCTGGCCTGGTCGGGCGAAGGCACGAGCGCTCGCCCCGATCTTCCTCACACCGGCTCGCCGTGTCGTCATGCCAACCCTGTTGCGAACACTGTTCGGTCCCACCGCTCGCCGGACACAACCCGATCTCGTCGCCCAGTGGCGCGAGCGGTTCGCTCGGCAGGACCCCGCCTCGATGGCGTCCGCCCTGGACGCCATCGTGCGGCGCGACGACGTGAGGTCCGAGCTGAGCAGGATCGCGGTGCCGACACTCGTCATCGTCGGTGAGGAAGACCGTGAACCCGGCGTTCCGGCGTCCACTGCGCTCGCAGCGCGCATCCCCGGCGCACAGTTCGCTGTGCTTCCCATGACCGGTCATCTGTCGGCCCTCGAGTCTCCCCGGATCTTCGAGTCGCGACTCCTGAGCTTCCTGGCCGGCGTCGACGCTCCAGCATCGCGGTTCGACAGCGGCGATCCGACCAACCCCGGCTGACGCCGCCGCGGCTCCCGGACGCTGCCCGGTGCCCCGCCGGGCGACCGGTCAGCCGGCCGCGGCCGGGGACGCCGCGGTGTGCACCGTGGACGGCGCCGGGGTGCCGACCATCAGCCGCAGCGTCGGGGCGAGCCACTCGTGCCACAGCCAGCCCGCACCGGCCTCCGACCAGTGCAGCCCGTCGTCGGGGCGGGGGTTGCCCACGCCGGCGATGTCCGTGCGGGCGAGGCCGTCGCGGCACACCACGCCCGCGGCGTCGACGACCTCGGCCGCGGGCGACGCCGCCGCCACCGGCCGCAGCACCGCCGACTCGTACCAGGCCTGGCGCCGCCGCACGTCGTCGTTCAGGCCGCACGGATCGGCCCACAGCGCCACCCGCGCGCCGGTCGCCGACAGCCGCCCCACCCGCTCGGTGAGCAGGTCGCGCAGGTACTGCGCCCACTGCTCGTCCCCCGGGCCCACCAGGCGCCCGAAGCGTTCGTGGTCGCCCCACTCCCATGCGCCGGTGACCAGCAGCACCACCTGGGGCCGGCCGTCGAGACCCAGCCGATCGGCGGCGGCGACCGACTCGGCACAGTCGTCGTAGCGATCCGGCATCCCGGCGGCGACGGCCTCCGGCGACCGGGCCCCGGAGACGAGCAGCCCGCAGCCGGGAAGGGCCCGGGCGTCCACCGCCAGGCCGGGCTCGCCGGCCGGCGCGTACACGCCCAGCGTGTAGGCCACGCTGTCGCCCACGACCAGCACCGAGATCGGCGTGTCGTCCGGCGCGGTCGGCCGGCCGTCCGGCCCCGGCGGGGGCGGCAGCGCATCGTCGCCCGTGGTGACCGGCGGGCGCAGGGCCTGGTCCTCGAAGTCCTCCTCGGACAGGGCGCGCAGCGGGTCGGGCCGGGCGTCGGTGATCGTCCCGACCACCAGCGCGGCGGTGACCAGGGCCACGCCGCCCGCCACCGCCGGCACCGCGGCCCGCCGGGGCAGGGTGAGGCGTCCCCGCCGGATCGGCATCTCGATCCAGCGGTAGCTCGCCGCCGCCGCCATGAGCGCCAGCCCGACCGTGGTCGCCGCCAGCGCCGCGCCGGTGAGGCCGCGGGCGGCGGCCATGACCTGGATCGGCCACGAGTACAGGTAGATGCCGTAGGACCGGTCGCCGAGCCAGGTCAGGGGCGGCAGCGAGAGCAGCCGGCCGAGCGGCCCGCCCCCGGCGACGACACCCCCCACCACCGCGGCGGCCGCCACCACGGCGACCAGCACGAACCCTCCCCGGTACAGCCACCCGTCCGTCCCCGAGAGCACCACCGCCAGGACCACCAGCCCGGCGAGCCCCAGCCCGCCCACGACCGTGCCGGCGTGCGACCGCCCGCCCAGGCGGAGGGCGAGCGGGATGCGGGCCACGACCCCGGCCAGCGCCACCCCGACGAGCGGGGCGAGCACGCGGGTGTCGGTGCCGAGGTAGAGGCGGTTCACGTCCCAGTCGCCGGCGTGGACCACCATCCACACCGCGCTGGCCGCGGCACCGGCGAGCGCCACCGCCGTGACCACGGGTGCCGGCCCCGCACCCCGCCGGCGCGCCACCCACAGGGCGGCCACGAAGACCAGCGGCAGGCCCAGGTAGAACTGCTCCTCGATGGCCAGCGACCAGGTGTGGCGCAGGGTCGACGGGTCGGACGCGAAGTAGCCGGCGGCACCCTGGCCGGCGAAGCGCCAGTTCGCCACGTAGGCCACGGTGGCGAGGGCGTCGACGCGCAGGTCCGGCAGCAGGCGGTGGTCGAGCCACAGGCGGGCGGCGACCACGGTCGCCACGAGCATGACGCCCAGCGCCGGCAGCAGGCGCCGCGCCCGCCGCGCCCAGAACCGGCGCAGGTCGACGGTCCCCGTGCGCTGGACCTCGCCCAGCAGCAGCGAGGTGATCAGGAACCCGGACAGGACGTAGAACAGGTCGACGCCGATGAAGCCACCCGCGAGGTGACCGAGGTGGTAGGCCACGACCGCGGCGACCGCCAGCCCGCGCAGACCGTCGAGTGCCCGCCAGCGTGGCAGCCGGCTCCGGTTGTCGCCGTGTGGCACCAGCGGAACCTCCTTCCGGCAGCGGGGCAGCCACGCAGGGCGTTCCCACCCTACGGCCCGGCGATCCGGGCGCCCCAGTCCGCGCCGCTCACGGGCGAGGCCGCTCCCGGAAGGCCCGCACGGCGCCGTTGATGGTGGGGAACACCCGCACCGAGCCGGCGGGCTCGACGACGCCGGCCCGGTCGAGTCGGGCGAGGACCTCGTCGTTGGCCCGCGCCACGCCCACGACGGCCACGCCCAGCTGCGCCACCCGCTCGCGCAGGCCCGCCAGCGCGTCGAGGGCCGAGGCGTCGAGGGCGCCGACGCCCTCGAAGTCGAGGACGAGCCAGTCCTCGTCGCCCGGGCTGTCGGCCAGGGCCTGCTCCACACGGTCGCGGAACCGGTCGGCGTTCACGAAGAACAGCGGGGCGTCGAAGCGGTACACGACCAGGCCCGGCTCGGGCACCGCCTCGGGGTAGGCGGCGACGTCCACCCAGCCGTCGAGGCCCGGGTAGTCGCCGAGCACCGCGTCGTGCGGGCGGGCGATGTGCCGGAGCGCCACGAGGATCGACAGGATGACCCCGACGAGCACCCCGACGAGCACGTCGAACACGATCACCCCGAGGCCGGCGGCGACGGCCAGGGCCGCTTCCTCGCGGCTGACCCGCCACAGGACCCGGTAGCCGGCCACGTCGACGATGCTGATCGCCGCGAACACGATGACGGCGGCGAGGGCCGCCTGCGGGATGTGCGCGAGCAGCGACCGCAGCCCCAGGAGCGTGACGACGACGAAGCCCGACGCCAGCAGGGAGACGAGCTGCGTCTGGCTGCCGAGCGACGCCGGCACGGCCGTCCGGCTGGCACTGGAGGAGACCGGGAACCCCTGCGACAGGCCCGCGCTCAGGTTCACCAGGCCGAGCGCGAGCAACTCCTGGTTGGCGTCGATCCGGTAGCCCTGGCGGGCGGCGATCGACCGGCCGGTGAGGACGTTGTCGGCGTAGCCGACGAGGGCGATGCCCGCCGCCACCGGCAGCAACCGGCCCAGGTCGCCCCACGACACGTCGGGCAGGCCCGGGACGGGCAGCCCGCTCGGGATGGCCCCGACGACGGCGATGCCGTGCTCGTCGAGACCGAACGCCGCGACCACCACCGACGCCGTCACGACGCCGATGAGCGCGCCGGGCGCCCGCGGCGCCACCCGCCGCAGGACGACCATCAGCAACAGGGTCCCGGTGCCGAGGGCGAGCGTCGCGCCGTGCACGTCGCCGAGCTCGCGGGCCAGCTCGGCGAACCGGGGGAAGAACCTGTCGCTGCTGATCGCCACACCGGTGAAGCTGGCGATCTGGCTGCTGAGGAGCGTGAGCCCGACCCCGGTGATGTAGCCCACGAGCACCGGCTTCGACAGCACCGAGGCGAGGAAGCCGAGGCGTGCCACGGCGCCCACGAGGCAGATCGCGGCGACGACGAGGGCCAGGGCCGCCATCAGGGCGACGTAGCGCTCGGGGTCACCGGCGGCGATGGCCGACACGCCGGTCGCCGCCAGGATCGCCGTCCCTGGCTCCGGCCCGACGCCCAGGTGCCGGCTGCTGCCCACCAGGGCATAGACCACGAGCGCGCCGATGACCGCGTAGAAGCCGTACTCCGGGGGCAGCCCCGCCAGCTCCGCGTACGCCATCGACTGGGGGATGAGCATGGCCCCCACCGTGAGCCCGGCCACCACGTCGGCCCGCAGCCAGCGGCGCTGGTAGTGGCGCAGCAGGTCGAGCCCGGGGAGCAGCCCCGCAGGGCGGGCGCGGCGCTCGGTCGTTCGCAGCACACGCCGAACCTAGAAGGTGCGCCGCCCCCCGCCGGACCGCAGGGTTCGGGCCGGTCGGGCGGCGGTGGCGACGCCGTCCCCGGGAAGGCACCGCCGCGCACCGACCCGATCCGCACGCGCCGACCCGATGGAGGCCGGCGGGCCGACCGCGCGGCAGACCGGGTGTCGTGCGCCCCTTGCGGACGGCGGCCTGCCCGCCGAGCATGCAGGGCGTGCGTGACGTCGCGCAGACCGCCCGCTCGGGACTGACCTCCGCCGTGGCCGCGGAGCTCCTCGCCCGCGACGGCCCCAACGAGCTGCCGCCCCCGCGGCGCCCCTCCTACGTCCGCCGCTTCGTCGACCAGTTGCTGCACTTCTTCGCCGTCATGTTGTGGGTGGCGTCGGGTCTGGCGTTCGTGGCCGACCTCCCGCAGCTCGGCATCGCCATCATCCTGGTGATCCTCTTCAACGCTGGCTTCGCGTTCCTCCAGGAGGCCCGGGCCGACCGCGCCGCCGAGCGGTTGCAGGGCCTGCTGCCCCGGCGCATCACCGTGCGCCGCGACGGCACGCCTGTGCAGATCGACGCCCGCGAGGTCGTCCGTGGCGACGTGCTCGTGCTGGAGTCCGGCGACCGGATCCCCGCCGACGCCACCGCCACGGTGGCCGACGACCTGCTGGTCGACACGTCGCTGCTGACCGGTGAGAGCGAGGCGGTGCCGGTCGCCAGCGGCGGCGCGCTGTTCGCCGGCACGTTCGTGGTGGAGGGCCAGGCCGACGCGGTCGTCACCGCCACGGGGACCGGCACCCGCCTGGCCGACATCGCCCGGCTCACCACCGCGACGGCGCCACCGGTCAGTCCCCTGACCCGCGAGCTGCACCGGGTCGTCCGGGTCATCGCCACGATCGCGGTGGCCGTCGGCACCCTGTTCTTCATGCTGTCGCTGCTCATCGGCAACTCGGCGGCGGACGGGTTCGTGTTCGCCATCGGCGTGACCGTCGCCCTGGTGCCCGAGGCGCTGCTGCCCACGGTCACCCTCGCCCTGGCCTGGGGCGGCGAGCAGATGGCCAAGCGGAAGGTGCTCGTCCGCCACCTCGACGCCGTCGAGACGCTCGGGTCGACCACGTTCATCTGCACGGACAAGACCGGCACGCTCACGCAGAACCAGATGACCGTCGTCGAGGCCTGGACGCCTGCGGGGGAGGCCATGGCCAGCGAGCCGGGCTACGACCCCACCGCGCCCGTGGTCCTGTCCGATGCCGGCGCCCGGGCCGCCATGGAGCGCTTCGCCCTGGCCGCCGTCCGCTGCTCCGCCGGCTTCGTGCGCGAGTCCGAGGGCACCTGGCGCCCGCACGGCGACCCGATGGAGGTCGCGCTCGACGTCTTCGCCCGCCGCCTGGGCCTCGACACGCCGGCCGACCGGTCGGCGCTCACCATCGACAGGCGGTTCCCGTTCGACCCGCGGCGCCGGCGCATGTCGGTGGTCGTCCACGACGACGTGCTGGTCAAGGGCGCACCCGAGGGCGTGCTGCCCCACTGCACCGACACGGCGGGGGCGGCCGAGATCGTCGAGGCGTTCACCGCCCGGGGCCTGCGGGTGCTGGCGGTGGCGAGCCGGCCCGTCGGCTCCCGCCCGCCGGCGTCGCCCGCCGAGGCGGAGACGGACCTGGAGCTGCTGGGACTGGCCGCCCTCGAGGACCCGCCCCGCCCCGACGTGGGCGAGGCGATCTACGCCTGCCGCCGGGCCGGCATCAAGGTGGTGATGATCACCGGCGACCATCCCGCGACGGCGTCCGCCATCGCCACCGAGGTCGGCCTCCGGGTGCCCGACGGGCTCGTCGTCTCGGGCCCCGACCTGCCCGACGACGACGCGATGCTCGGCGCGCTGGTCGACCGCGACGGCATCGTCGTCGCCCGCGTCTCGCCCGAGGACAAGCTGCGGATCGCGCAGGCGCTGCGGGCCCGCGGGCAGATCGTGGCCATGACCGGCGACGGGGTGAACGACGGTCCCGCGCTCCACGAGGCCAACATCGGCGTCGCCATGGGGGCGTCGGGAACCGACGTGGCCCGCGAGGCCGCCGACCTGGTGCTGCTCGACGACCACTTCGCCAGCATCGTCGCCGGGGTCGAGCAGGGCCGCGCCACGTTCCTGAACGTGCGCCGCTTCCTCACCTACCACCTCACCGACAACGTGGCCGAGCTCACCCCGTTCGTCGTGTGGGCGCTGTCGGGCGGGCGGTTCCCGCTCGCGCTCGGCGTGCTGCAGATCCTCGCTCTCGACATCGGCACCGACACCATGTCGGCCGTGGCGCTCGGCGCCGAGCCGCCCCCCGCCCACGCGCTCGACCGGCCACCCGTCTCGGGCCGGCTGCTCAACCGGACCGTCATGGCGCGGGCCTTCGGGCTGCTGGGCCCGACCGAGGCGGCGTGCAGCATGGTC
>DASSGC010000169.1:0-2814 GCA_035693765.1 Acidimicrobiales bacterium | reverse complement strand
AGCGAGTGCACCTCGGCCTCGATGTCGACGGTCAGGCCGTGCTGCCGGGCCGTCGCCGCGGTGACGGGGCCGATGGTGGCCACAACGGGCGGCACGGCGCCGGCGCCGGCCACGGCCAGGAAGTTGGTCACGGTGGACGACGACGTGAACGTGATGATCTCGGCGCCGGCCAGGGCCGCCGCCGCGTGCTCGTCGAGGGGTGCCGGCTCGGTGCGGTAGGCCTCGACCACGTCGACCTTCCACCCCCGGTCGGCCAGGCCTTCGGGCAGCACGTCGCGGGCCACGGCCGCCCGCGCCAGCAGCACGCGGCCCGAGGCGACCTCGCCCTCCCCGGTGTCGGGGAACACGTCGAGCAGCGACTCGGCGACGAAGCGAGGTGGCACGAGGTCGGCGATCAGGTTGGCGCCCGCCAGCACGTCGGCCGTGCCGGGCCCGATGACCGCCAGCCGGGTACCGCCCAGCGCCCGCGCGTCGCGGCCCGACGCCCGCAGCGCGGCGAGCAGCCGGCGCGCCCCGTTGGGCGACGTCAGCACCAGCCAGTCGTAGACGCCGTCGGCCAGCCGCTCGACCGCGGCAGCCAGCGCGGCGCCACCGTCGGCCGGATCGCGCACGGCGATGGCGGGCACCTCGACCGTGGCCGCGCCCAGCGCCGCCAGCCGCGCCACCAACTCGCCGGACTGCTCGCGCGCCCGCGTCACGACGATGCGGCGACCGAACAGCGGCCGGTTCTCGAACCAGGCCAGATCGTGGGCCGCCACCTCGCCCACCACGATGGTCGAGGGCGTGCCCAGGACCTGGTCGCCGATGGTCTCCAGGGTGGCGCGCACCGTGCGCTGCTCGGGTCGCGTGCCCCACTGCACCGCGGCCACCGGCGTGTCGGGCGCCCGCCCGGCGGCGATGAGCGCGGCGGCGATGCGCCCGATGCGGGCCACGCCCATGAGGATGACGATGGTGCCGCCCACGCGGGCGACCGCCTCCCAGTCGACGGTGCCGTCCTCGCCGGCCCCCGGCTCCTCGTGGCCGGTGACGATCGTGACGCTGGTCGACGAGTGCCGCAGCGTCACGGGGATGCCGGCGTAGGCGGGCACCGCGATCGCCGACGAGATGCCGGGCACGATCTCGAAGCGGACGCCGGCCTCGGCCAGCGCCGCCGCCTCCTCGCCCCCGCGTGCGAACACGAACGGGTCCCCGCCCTTGAGCCGCACCACCGTCTGGCCCCGGCGTCCCCGCTCGACCAGCAGCGCGTTGATGCCGTCCTGTGGCAGCCGCACGTGGCCGGGCGCCTTGCCCACGTCGATGCGCTCGGCCCCGGCTGGCGCCAGGTCGAGCAGCGACTCCTGCGACAGCCGGTCGTAGACCACCACGTCGGCGCGGCGCAGCACCTCGAGCGCCCGCACCGTCAGCAGGCCGGGGTCGCCGGGACCCGCGCCGACCAGGTGGACGGTCACGACGATCGCCGGCGAGTCGGTGCCACCGTGGTCAGCCCCGCCCGAGCAGCTGCGCGCCCCCCTGCTCGTCGAGCAGGTGACGGGCGACCGATCGGCCGAGGGCGGCGCCCGCGGTGGCCGGGCCGGACAGGTCGTGACGCACGACGGTGGCGCCGTCGGGCGTGGCGAGCAGGCCCCTGACCCGGAGGCTGTCGCCGGCCAGCGTGGCGTGGGCGGCGGCCGGCAGCGCGCAGTCGCCCCCGAGCTCTGCGAGGAAGCCGCGCTCGGCGTCGACCGCCCGGCGGGCCGGCAGGTACTCGATGCGCCCCAGCGCGCACCGGGTCTCGTCGTCGTCGCTGCGGCACTCGACCGCCAGGGCCCCCTGGCCCACCTGGGGCAGCATCGTCTGGACGTCGAGCCGCTCGTCGATGCGCTCGGCCAGGCCCAACCGGTCGAGCGCGGCGGCCGCCACCACCACGGCCGCGACGCCGTCGCGCCCGGCCCGGCCGAGGCGGGTGTCCATGTTGCCCCGCAGGCCCTCGAAGCGCAGGTCGGGGCGCAGGTGCGCGAGCTGGGCCTGCCGGCGCAGCGACCCCGTGGCCACCACCGCGCCCGGCGCCAGGCCGGCGAGGGTGGCGCCCACGAGGGCGTCACGGACGTCGGCCCGCTCGGGCACCGCCCCGATGACCAGCCCCTCGGGCGTGACCGACGGCAGGTCCTTGGCCGAGTGGACGGCCACGTCGGCCCGGCCCTCGAGCACCGCGGCCTGCACCTCCTTCACGAACACGCCCTTGCCGCCCAGCTCCCAGATGGGCACGTCGCGACGGCGGTCGCCGCTGGTCTCGACGATGACCGGCTGGGCCTCGATGCCGGGGTCGGCCTTGTGCAGGAGGGCGATGACGTGGTCGGCCTGCCAGCGGGCGAGTGCCGAACCCCGGGTCGCGACCCGGAGGCGCATCAGGGCTCGATCTCGAACAGGTCGCGCAGGGCCGCTACCAGCCGGTCGCCCCTGGCGCTGCCGGCGGCGTCCTTGAGCACCACCGTCGGCTGGTGCAGCAGCTTGGCGAGCACGCCCCGGGTGACCGCATCGATCAGCTCGAGCTGGCTGGCTTCGAGGTCGTCGTAGCGGGCCCGCACCCGGTCGAGCTCGGCGGTGCGCACCGCCTCGACCCGCTCACGCAGGGCGACGATCATGGGTGCCACGGCACGGGCCGACGTTGCGCCCAGGTACCGCTCGAGCTCCTCGTCGAGGATGGCCTCGACCGCCGCGACCTCGCGGCGCCGCTCGGCCATCCCGGCCGCGGCGAACCCGCGCACGTCGTCCATGTCGAGCAGCGTGACCCCGTCGACCTCGCCCACGGCAGGGTCGACGTCGCGTGGCATGGCG
>DASSGC010000168.1:0-16079 GCA_035693765.1 Acidimicrobiales bacterium | reverse complement strand
CAGGCGCCGGGCGAGGCGGATCTTGCGCTCGTCCGGGTCGACCAGCCCGAGGCGGGCCGGACCGTCCCCGAGCCGCACGGCACCCGGGGCGCCCGGGTCGCCGGTGCCCCCCGCGGCCAGATCGAGCGCCTCGTCGAGCCGGGCCAGGAGCGCCGCGGGGTCGCCGGCGGCGAGCCACCAGCGCTCGGGGCGGTCGGTCCCGGTGGGCATCACGAGCCTCCGGCGGCGACGTGGCCGCTCACCAGGGCGGATCCGGCGGCGACCATGCCCTGGAGGATCCGGAGGTACTCCAGCACGACCGCCACCTCGGCGCCGCCGAGCGCGGCCCCTGCCGCAGCATCGCCGGCGACGGCGGGGACGGACGGCGCCGGCGCCCCGTCCGCCGCGGCCCCGTCGCCCGGGACGATGCGGAACGTCGGCGCCTCGGCGGCCGGCCGGAGCCCGTTGGGGAGCGAGCCCCCGGCCGCGGTCTTCACGTAGTGGCCGTTGACCAGCCATCCGGGTGCCCGGGGTGGGTCGTCCCACCGTTCGGGCCTCGCGTCGCGGCCGGCGTGGAGGGCGGCGAGGTCGACCGGCACTCCGGCGACGGCGAGCCGGGCCACCGCGTCGAGCAGCGCGACCAGCCCGTGCTCGCCCGGCCGGTCGGCGGCCACGGCGAGGTGGGGGACGCCGTCGAGGGCGTCGTCGACCAGTGCGGTGAGGGCGTCGCCCGGCCCGACCTCGACGAACACGTCGACGCCGCCGGCGTTCAGGGCCCGCACCTCGTCGACGAGGCGGGCGTCCCGCTCCGGCCCGGCGCCGGCGTGCGGTGCCCCGGGGACGGCCGGCGGCGCGGGCGACCCGGCGGGCGACCCGGCGGGCGACGAGGCGGGCGACGGGGCGGCGGCGTCCGCCAGCCAGCGACGCACGGCCTCGGCCTCCTCCCGCGACGGCACTACGGCGCCGCCGCGGTCGGCGACCGCGTCCGGGACCACGCCCAGCGCGGCCAGCGCCCGGGCGACGACCAGCCCGGCGACGGCCGCGGCCGGTCCGGCGACGGCGCCCAGCGCGTTCCGCTGGGCCTCGGCCTCGCCGTCGAAGGCCTGCGGCGGGAGCAAGGCGGCCACGGCGGTGTCCTGGCCGGCGGTGGCGGCCCGGGTGGCCGGCAGGGCGACGAGCACGTCGGCGGCCATCCCCGGCCGGGCGCCCTCGGCCCCGGCGAAGAGGAAGGCGACGCGCGGGCAGCAGGTGCCATCGGCCGGATCGCCGTCGGTGTCGCCGGCCGGATCGCCGTCGGTGCCGCCGGCGCGGCGGTGGACGCCCGCGGCGGGCGAGCCGGACCGGGCGGCCGCCAGCTTGGCCGCCAGGTCGTCGAGGTCGCGGGCCACGATCGCCAGCCGCACGGGGCCGTCGCCGGCGGCGCTGACCGCGGCGGCGACGTCGCGCAGCCGCCAGCGGTCGGCCTGGAGGACGGCCCGCGCCGCGTCGACCCGCTCGGCCAGGGCGTCCAGCCGGGCGTGCAGGTCGGCGTCGGAGGCCGCCCGCACGGCGAACAGCTCGGCCGGCCACACCCGCCGGCCGGCGCCGGCGGCGGTGTCGGGGACCCGCACGGCGGCCCGAGCCTGCGCCGGCCGGTGGTTCTCGAGGATGGCGTGGAAGTTGGTCCCCCCGAACCCGAAGGACGACACGCCCACCAGCCGCCGGTCCGCCAGCCACGGCCGCGCCCGGTCGAGGAACACGAACGGGCTCGTCTCCGGGTCGTACACCTCGTTGGGCCGGCGGATGTGGAGGGTGGGCGGCAGCACGCCGTGGTAGGCCGCCTTGGCCGACTTGATGAGGGAGGCCAGGCCGGAGGCGCACTTCGTGTGGCCGACGTTGGACTTCACCGAGCCGATCACGACCGACCGCGGGGTCACGCCCGCCTCGCCGAAGATCTGCGTCGTGGTGGCCAGCTCGACCCGGTCGCCCGTGGCGGTGCCGGTGCCGTGCGCCTCGACGAGGCCGACCTCGGCGGGGCTGCGCCCGGCCGCGGCGTAGGCGCGGCGCACGGCCAGCTCCTGGCCCTGCTGGCGGGGGGCGGTGAGGCCGAGGTGGCGGCCGTCGGACGAACCGGCGATGCCCCGGATCACCGCGTAGATGCGGTCGCCGTCCTGCTCCGCGTCGGCCAGCCGTTTGAGGACGATGCAGCCGGCCCCCTCCGCCAGGGTCATGCCGTCGGCGTCGGCGTCGAAGGAGCGGCACCGCCCCGACCGGGAGAGCGCCTGGGCGGCGGTGAAGCTGAGGTAGTCCTGGGCGCCGTTGTGCAGGTCGACGCCCCCGCACAGCACGAGGTCGCTGCTGCCCCCGGCCAGCTCGTTGCAGCAGATGTCGAGGGCGACCAGCACCGAGGCGCAGGCCGAGTCGACGGTGAGGTTCTTGCCGCCGAGGTCGAGGCGGTTGGCCACCCGGCCGGCGATGACCGACGTCAGCACGCCGGGCAGGCCGTCCTCGGTGAGGCGGGGGAGGAAGGCGTCGAGGTCGTCGGGGAGCTGGTCGACGGTGACGCCGTGGTTGCGGAGAAGCAGCCGCAGCAGGAAGCCGGCGGGAAGGTCGGCGGCGCCGCCGGAGCCGGTGGCGTAGACGACCGAGGCCCGGGAGCGGTCGAAGCCGCCGTCGCCGTAGCCGGCGTCGTCGAGGGCGTCGGCCGCCGCCTTGAGGGCGGTGATCTGGGCGGGGTCGATGCTGGCCAGGCTGGCCGGGGGGATGCCCCAGCGGAGGGCGTCGAAGCCGACGTCGGGGATGAAGCCGCCCCACTTGGAGACCGTCTTGTGCTCCTTGCCGGACGCCGTCCTGGCGGCGCCGTCGAAGTCCGGGTCGAAGTGGTAGTCGACGTTCCAGCGCGAGGCGGGCACCTCGGTGACGGAGTCGACGCCGTCGACGATGTTCGACCAGAACGTCTCGAGGTCGGGTGCGCCGGGCATGACGCAGGCCATCCCGACGATGGCGACGTCCCGTGCTCCGGGCGCCGCGGCCGGGCGTGAACTCTCTGCGGAGCTGGTCATGGCGTGGCGGGTCCCCGGCCCGCGGCCGCCGGCCGAGCGACGGCGGCGGCCGGGCCACACTAACGCCCCGGGCCGCCGCCGGCGTCAAGATCGTGGGGCAAGAGCGGGTCGATGATCAACAGCAATGAGAAGTCGCCGACCAATTGTCAACAGTGCGCTCGGCGGCCTAGGGTGTGTGCACGGCCCGCTGGGGCGGCGCTGCACCCGGGAACGATGGGGGACACATCCATGACCGCGACTGGCGACACCCGGCACGACACGCTGTTCGCGTCCGTGCACGCCACGGTCGTCGACACGATCATCGACGTCGTCGGCCAGGAGTTCTACGAGGAGTGCGCGGTCGGCCTCGACTCGACGTTCGCCGAGGACGTCGAGCTCGAGAGCATGGAGATGATGGAGATCGCCGATCGTCTGATCGAGACCTACGAGGGCCGGGTCGACTTCGTGGCCTGGTTCGCCGACATGGAGCTCGAGCAGATCATCGATCTGACGCTCGGGTCGGTCGTCGAGTTCATCGTTGCCTCACTCGAAGCGACCGACCCGGGCGTCGAGTCCGCCACCGCCTGAGCGCCTGCGGCGCTCGGCCTGACGCCTGACGCCCCATGCCCACCGTCCGGGCCAACGGCATCGACCTCAAGGTCAACCGGTTCCGCAGCGGCGGGCCCGGCCCCCGGCCGACGCTCGTCTGCGTGCACGGCCTGGGGATCGTCGACCACTCCAGCCTGGCGTTCACGCTCGGCATGCCGCTCGCCACCAGCGCCGACGTGGTGCTCTACGACCTGCGGGGCCACGGGCGCTCGCAGGTGCCGCCCACCGGATACTCGATGGGCGAGCAGGTCGGGGACCTGCTGGCGCTGCTCGAGGCCCTCGACGTCGCCACGCCCGTGCACCTGCTGGGCGGCAGCTTCGGCGGCGCCATCGCCGTCACCGCCGCGGCCCTGCGGCCCGACGCGGTCGCGTCGCTGTCGCTGATCGACGCCCAGGTCCCGGTGCCCGGCTGGGGCGACCACCTGGCCGAGCCGCTGGAGCTCGCGGCGGACGGCCTGCGCGGTGACTACACGACCCAGCAGATCATGGACGTGGTCAACGTGTCGTCGGCCCGGCGGGCGGCGGCACTGGCCAAGCGGGCGTCCAAGCTGCTGCTGGAGACCTCCCTGCTCGCCGACCTGCGGGCGGAGCCCGGCCTGGCACCGGCCGACTACGCCCGCATCGCGTGCCCGGTGCTCGGGCTGTTCGGCGACGAGTCGCCGATCCTGCCGGTCGCGTCGAGGCTGCGCGAGATCCTGCCGGCGGCCGAGATCCGGATCCTGCCCGGCGCCAACCACTACCAGGTGTTCGGCCGGCACGAGACCCGGGACGGGATCCGCCGGTTCATCACGCGGATCGAGGCGGAGCGGGCCGGCGACCCGTCGATCCTGGCGCTCGGCGACGCCGCCGACCCTGTGCCGGTCGCCGCCGACGGCTGGGGCTGAGCGTGCACCTCCCCGCCGCGCCGGAGGGTCGATGAGCCGGTTCCTGGTGGTCGTGCCGCCGCTGGTCGGTCACGTCAACCCCGCGGTCGGGCTGGTCGAGGAGCTGCGCCGTCGTGGTCACGACGTGGCCTGGGTGGCGCACGAGACGGTGGTCGGGCCCCTGCTGGGCGAGGGCGTGCCGGTCTACCCGGCGGGCGACGACTTCCTCGCCGCCGTGGTCGCCGACCTGCCGGAACGCGACCGGCTGAAGGGCCTGGCGGCGGTGAGGTTCCTGTGGGAGCGGGTGCTCGTGCCCCTGGCGGTCGACATGGTGCCCCACGCCCGCAAGGCGGCCGACGACTTCGCCCCCGACGTGGTGGTGGCCGACCAGCAGACGTTCGCCGGCGGGATCGTGGCCACGGAGCGGGGCCTGCCCTGGGCCACGTCGGCCTGCGGGACGGCCGAGCTCGTCGACCCGGTGACGCTCATGCCCAAGGTGGGCGCCTGGATGCGGGCGCAGGTCGACGGGCTGTGGGCGGCGGTGGGCAGCGACGGTGGCGCCGCCGGGCGCGGTGGCCTCGACCCCCGCTTCTCGCCCTACCTCATCCTCGAGTACTCCAGCCGGGAGCTGGTGGGGGAGATCTCCCGCGACCTGCCCTCCCTGGCCTTCGTCGGCCCGGTGCTGCCGCGGTGGGCCGACCCGGTGCCGTTCCCGTGGGAGTGGCTCGACCTCTACGACACCCGCGTGTTCGTCACGCTGGGGACGCTGAGCCAGGGCATCGGCGACCGCTTCCTGGGCGTCGTGCTGGAGGCGGTGGCCGACCGGCCCTACGGCGTCGTGTTGGTGGGCATGGCCGACGAGCTGCCCGAGCCGCCGCCCAACGTGCTCATCCGGCCGTTCGTGCCCCAGCTCAGCCTGGTGCCGTCGATGCAGGCGGTGCTGACGCACGGCGGCCACAACACCGTGGTCGGCGCCCTGGCCGAGGGCGTGCCGCTGGTGGTCGCCCCCATCCGGGACGACCAGCCGATCATCGCCCGGCAGGTGGCCCGGTCGGGGTCGGGCGTGCGGGTGAACTTCACCCGGGCACGGCCGGCCGACGTGGCCGCGGCCCTCGACGCGGTGCTGTACGACCCGGCGTACCGGGCCGCGGCCGAGCACATCGGCGCGTCGCTCCGCGACGCGGGCGGCGCGGCACGGGCGGTCGACCACCTGGAGGCCCTCGTCGGCGCGACCGGGCCGGGTCCCGCCCCGACGCTCGCGGCCGGCGGCTGAGCGGCCGAGCGGACAGGGCGCTCGTCAGGGCCTACGCGTGGCGATTTGGAGCGGGAGCACCAGCTCGGCAGCTCGGCCGACCGGCGATGCAGCACGGTGACCGGCAGCGACGTGACCTGTCCGCGCCATCTCTGAGCGGCCGGCCGAGCCGAAGGCCGGGGAGCCCGGTCGGCGCGGGTCAGGCGGCCTCGGCGGCGAGCTGCCAGAACCGCTTGCGCACCTCGCGCAGCGCGGAGGCCGGCTGGGCCAGGGCCCGCCCGCCGTCCCAGGGCCCGCCCGGGCCCTCCCGCAGCCGGCGGGACGCGTCGCAGGCCAGCCCGCACAGGTGGTGGGCCTGCCAGTAGGCGAGCACGGGATCGTCCACCGGGCGGGCGGCACCCTCCGCGTACGCGGCCAGGTACGACGACGCGAGCGACTCGCGGGCCATCTTGAGCATCCGCCGGTACACGGCGTTGTCGACGTAGAGGGGCACCGCCCAGAAGGCGGTGACGGTGGCGGCGACGTCGTACTCGGGCGCGGCGAGCCGCGAGCGGGTCCAGTTGACCGGCACGCCGCCACCCGACTCGCCCACCCCGAGGTAGACGTGGACGGGGTTCAGCTCGCCGTGGCACACGACCGCCGCCTCGCCCCCGGGGCGGTGGGCGGCCAGCCACGCCAGCTCGTCGGCGACGTCGGCCCGGACGTCCCCGGTCGGGGCGCGGGTCGCCAGGTCGTCGGCGGGCGAGCCCGCGACGGCCCGGGGGCCCGCGGGCGGCAGGTCGTGGAGCCGGGCGTGGAGGCGGCCGAACGCGGCGACGTAGCGGGGCAGCGAGGGCAGGTCGGTCACCATCACCTCGGCCAGCGTCTTGCCCGGTGGCTGGCGGAAGACGAGCAGCCCTCGGGCGTGGTCGTCGTCGCCGGTCAGCAGGTCGGGGGCCGGGAACCCGGCGGCGCCGACGGCCCGGATCCAGGCGGCCTCGCCGAGCAGCACGTCGGGGTCGGACAGGCGGGCCACCAGGGTGCCGGCCCACGCCGGGTCGTCGGTGGCGAGCGTGAGCCGGTACGCGTGCGGGCCGCAGCCGGCGATCACCGCCTGCGGGCCATCGTCGATGTGCGGGGGGTCGCCCAGGGCCGCCGCGGCGGCGGCCCGGACGTGGCCGGCGACGGCGTCGAGGTCGTGCTCGGCCTCGGGCGGGGCGTCGCTGGTGCGCTCGCGGCGCCGGAGTACGGCCATGGCGTGTTCCCCCTGCTCGTTTTCCGCCCTTGCGCGACAATAGCCCGGCAGCTTATTGACCCATCGGTCGGTCAGTGGCTACAAAGGCCGGGTTTGGGGGTCCAATGGCGCACACCGTAGACAGAGCCGTCCGGGGCGACGCCCCCGACGCGCCGCTGACGCTGCTCGTCGGCCCGTTCCTCGCCGCCGCCCACGCCGCGCTGCCCGGCACGCAGGTCGCGGGCCTGCGGCACGTGCGTGCCTTCCGGTGGCTCGCGGCCGAGCCACCCCCGGGCGCACCGGCGACGGTCGAACGGGTGGGGCCCGACCGCGTCGAGGTCACCGTCGGCGGCTACGGGCGGGCCCTCGTCCTGCTCGCCGGCCGGGCCGACCGGCTCGTGGCCGGGCCGGCGCACTGCCAGGGGGCACCGGGGGGGCCGGTGCAATGCCGCGGGGCACCGGGCGGGTCGGTGCCGTGCCGCTGGGCACCGGGGGGGCCGGTGCCGTGCCACGAAGCGCCGGGGGGGCCGGCGGCGGCCGCGGCCGGCGTGGAGGACGGCCTGGCCGCGTTCGGCCTGGCCGTCGAACGGGAGGCCGACGGCGTCGTCGCGCTGCCGGTCCGGGTCGGCGCGGTCGACCTGAGCGGCGCCCCGCCGCCCGGCGGCCGCCGGCGCGCGCGTGTGCGGATCACCGCCACCACCGCCGCCGAGGCCCGGGGCGAGGTGGACCTGACGGCCGGGGGGCGCCGGTGGGCGACCCTGCGGGGCGTGGTCGTCCGGCGCCTCGTGGTCGGCACGGCGTTCCGCCAGGCGTTGCGCGACCCCGCCCGGCACCTCCTGGCCGAGGCGCGTGACGGGTACACCGTCCTGCGCGATCCGTGGGCCAGCAGCGTCGAGCGCGACCTCGCCCTGCGCGGCTACCTCGTCGACGCGGAGCGGCTCGCCTACCGCGGCCTCACGCCGCGGGCCCAGCGGTCGTGGGCCCTCGGGCGGGTGGCGGCCAAGGACGCGGTGCGGCTGTGGCTGGCCGCCCGCGGCGAGCCCCGTCTCGCACCGCATGCCGTGCGGATGTGGAACGAGCCGAACGGCCGCCCCCGCGCCGCGGTCGACGGTGCCCCGCCGCTGCACGTGTCGCTGGCCCACCGGGGCGACATCGCCGTCGCCGCCGTGGGCGAGGACGTCGCCGGCATCGACGTCGAGCGGATCGAGCCGCGCGACCGCTCGTTCGTGTCGGTGGCGCTCACCACGGCGGAGGTCGACCTCCGGCCCGCCACCGGCTGGCCGCCCGACGAGTGGGTCACGCGCCTGTGGACCGTCAAGGAGGCCGTGGCCAAGGCCCGGGGCACCGGCCTCGGTGGGCGGCCGCGGGCCTTCGTCGTAGGCGAGGTCGACGGCGACTGGGCCCGCATCGGCGACCACTGGGTCCACACCGCGCGGGAGGGGGACGTCCTTGTCAGCACCGTCCGCGCCCGCTGAGGGAGGCCGCTTCCTGTTCGTCGTGCCCCCGCTGGCCGGGCACGTGAACCCCACCGTGCCGGTCGGCCAGGCCCTGGCCGACCGCGGGCACGCCGTGGCGTGGGCCGGGCACACCGAGCCGGTGGCGTCGCTGCTGCCGCCGGGCGCCGGGTTCCTGCCGGTGGCCGACGCCATCCCCCCCGAGGTGGCCGCGGCGGTGGAGGAGAAGACCGGGCGGGTGCAGGCGGGTGCGGCCTCGATCACCGGGGTGTGGGAGGACTACGTGCTGCCGGTGGCCCGCCAGATGGCACCGGGCGTGCACGCCGCCGTCGACGCCTTCGCCCCCGACGTGCTGGTCGTCGACCAGCAGGCCCTGGCCGGCGCGGCGGTCGCCGAGCTCCGGGGGCTGGTGTGGGCCACGTCGGCCACCACGCCCGCCGAGCTGGTGCCGATGCCCGACATCATGGCCAAGCTCCGGGAGTGGCTGGCCGGGGTGCTCGCCGGCCTCATGGTCGACCTGGGGGTCGAGCCGGCGCGGGCCGCGCGCTTCGAGCCCCGCTTCTCGCCCCACCTGGTGCTGGCCTTCACGACCTCGTACCTGGTGGGGCAGGATCGCGTGTTCCCGCCGCAGTACGCCCTGGTGGGCCCGTCGATCGGCGCCCGGCCGGACGACACGCCGTTCCCGTGGGAGTGGATCGACGGGGCCCGGCCGCTGGTGCTGGTGTCGCTCGGCACCGTCAACTGGCGGGCGGGGGAGCGGTTCTTCCGGGTCGTGGCCGACGCCCTGGCGGGCTTGGACGCCCAGGCGGTGGTGGTGGCGCCGCCCGAGCTCGTGCCCGAGCCGCCGCCCAACGTGCTCGTGCGGGCGCGCGTCCCGCAGCTGGCGCTGCTGCCGAAGGTCGACGCGGTGGTGTGCCACGGTGGCAACAACACCGTGTGCGAGTCGCTGGCCGAGGGTCGGCCGCTGGTCGTCGCCCCCATGCGCGACGACCAGCCGTTCATCGCCGACCAGGTGGCGCGCGTGGGGGCGGGCATCCGGGTGAGGTTCAAGCGGGTGACGCCGTCCAGCCTGGCCGAGGCCCTCGGTGCCGTGCTGGCCGACCCCACCTACCGGGCGGCGGCCGAGCGGGTCCGGGAGTCGTTCACCGCCGCCGGCGGGCCCGCCGCCGCGGCCGACCGGCTGGAGGACCTGCTTGCGACCGTACGTCAACAGTCGGGCTAGGCTCGCGCCGATAGGTCAATACGCTGCGTCGGTGACGGCACCCGGGCCCACACGGCCGCCACCGCGTCGACGACACCGCCCGTGGGGCAGCGACTGTTTGGTTGGGGGGATCATGCCGGTCGTCAACTTCCCGTACATCGACGCCGAGATCGAGCACATGGCGAACGGTGGCGAGCCGCCCGGCTACTGGCGGCACTTCCACTGGGGCCTGTTCGCCGACCCGGCGGTGGAGGACGACACCCCCGAGCGCTACTTCGCTGCCGGCGAGGACATGACCGAGCGGATCGTCGCCGCCGCCGGCGTGACGGACGGCTCGCGGGTGCTCGACGTCGGCTGCGGCTTCGGCGGCACGCTCGACCACGTCGGTGCCCGCAACCGCGGCTGCCGCCTCGCCGGCCTCAACATCGACGAGCGCCAGCTCCGGCACGCCCGCCGCCTGCTCGCCCGTGACGGCCGTGCCCCGGGCGGGCCGCCGCCGTTCCTGGCCGGCGACGGCTGCGCGCTGCCGGTGGCGACCGGCTCGCACGACCACGTGCTGGCGGTCGAGTGCGTGTTCCACTTCCCGAGCCGCAAGGCGTTCTTCCGCGAGGCCGCCCGCATCCTCCGGCCGGGCGGCACGCTGGCGCTGTCCGACTTCCTGCTGGCGCCCGGGTCGATCGGGCAGGTCAACGCCAACGTCAACCAGCTCGGCCTGGGGCCCTGGTTCGGTCGCTCGTCCACGCCGCTCACCCCCGCGGGTTACGCGCGGCTGGGCCGGTCGGTCGGCCTCGACCTGCTGGCCGACGAGGACGTGACCGCCCGGACGCTACCCACGTATCCCGCCCTGCGCCGCCTCTACCGCGAGTCGGGCGCCGAGGACGGCGTCGCCACCATCGACGGCTGCGAGGCCCTGGCCCGGGCGGGCGGCTGGGAGTACCACGTGCTCGCGTTCCGCCGGCGCGGCGCGGCGCGGCCTGACACCGGGGAGAGGCCATGACCACCGTCAACTTCAGCTACGTCGACGCCGCCCTCGACAACATGGTCGAGGGACGCGAGCAGTCGCCGTTCTGGCGCCACTTCCACTGGGGCCTGTTCCCCGACCCGGAGGTCGAGGACGACTCGGCCGACCGCTACTTCGCGGCGGGCGAGGCCATGACCGAGCGGATCGTGAGCGCCGCCGGCGTGACCGACGGGGCGCGGGTGCTCGACGTCGGCTGCGGGTTCGGGGGCACGCTCGACCACGTGGCGCAGAGGAACCCGGGGTGCTTCCTGACCGGGCTCAACATCGACGAGCGGCAGCTCGTCCTGGCCCGGAAGCTGCTGGCCGGCTGGGGCCGGGCCACCGGCGGCGAGACACCGTTCGTGGCCGCCGACGGGTGCCGGCTCCCGGTGGCGCCGGCGTCGCTCGACCACGTGCTGGCGGTGGAGTGCATCTTCCACTTCCCCAGCCGCAAGTCGTTCTTCCGCGAGGCGTCGCGGGTGCTGCGGCCCGGCGGCACGCTGGCGCTCTCCGACTACGTGGCCGCGCCCGGCGGGCTGCACCGGGTGGTCGCCCGCATGGCGGAGGCGGGCCTCGGCGACGACTCGTGGTACGGCCACATGGCCAAGCCGCTGACGTCGCCGGGGTACGAGCGGGTGGGGCACAGCGCGGGGTTCGACCTGATCGTCGACGACGACGTCAACGCCGCGACGATGCCGACGTACCCGGCGTTGCGCCGCCTCTACGAGGAGGCACAGGTGCCCGAGGGCTTCGGCCAGATCGACGCGCTCGAGTCCCTGGCCACCTCCGGCGACCTCACCTACCACGTCCTGGCGTTCCGCAAGCGGGGCTGACGCCGGTCAGCCCGTCCCGTCGCAACATCGGCGGGCGGCGACCTCACCTACCACGTCCTGGCGTTCCGCGAGCGGGGCTGACGCCGGTCAGCCCGGCACCCGGCCGATGGCGACGAAGGCCGGCACGAACATCCACGGCCGGCGTACGGCCAGGTCGAGCTGGTCGAACGCGGCCTCCCAGCGGTCGAGGTCGTCCTGGCCGGCGATGCCGGCGTCGACCATGGCCCGGCGTGCCGCCCACGCGGGCGGCCGCATGCCCGGCGGCGGGCGGAGCACCCGCCCCACGGCGGCGAACCGCTCGACGGTCAGCCCGATGTCCTCCAGCAGCACACCGAGCTTGGCGCCGATGGTGAGGTCGTTCCCCAGCGAGGCGTGGAACGCGCGGTAGCGCTCGTCGATGTCGAGCGCGGGCACGGGCGGTTCGAGGCGCAGGCCGCGGGCGTCGACGTCGACGAGGTAGACCCGGCCGCCGGGCCGCACCAGCCCGGCCAGGTGCCGCACGATGGCGAGCTCGCGCCCGCCGTTGTGGGCCAGCACGTGGCGGCACATGACGACGTCGAGCTGGTGGTCCCGCAGGCCGGTGTGGTCGGCGGCGGCCACGTGGGCCTCGGCCTGGGGCAGGCCCGCGACGGCGGCACGGGCGTGGGCGACGGCGCCGGGGTCGCGATCGACGCCCACGGCCAGGCCCGCCGGCCCGACCACCCCCGCGAGCAGCGCCAGCACCGCGCCGGGGCCGCAGCCGACGTCGGCCACGCGGGCCCCCGGGGCGATGCCGGCCTCCGCCCACAGGCCCGCCTCGTCGGCGGCGGCGGCTTCCGCCATCATCCGGTAGCGGGCCAGCTCGCCCTCGCTGAGCTGGAGCGCGTAGCCGCTCATGGAGGTGGTCCCCGGTGCCCGCACACACCGCCCGCCTGGGTCGCGATCATCGCGCAGGGTACCGCCCCGGACCGGCGGCGGCCCCGCTGGGCGCGCGCCGCCGGCCCGCCAGCGTCACGACCGGCGGTAGCGCAGCACCGCCAGGGGGGCGAACACCGCGACCAGCCCGACGGCCCACAGCAGCGACAGCCCCACCCAGTGGGCGGTCGAGCCCGACAGGCCCGCCAGGGCCGGGTCGCCGAGCGTGAGCGACCGGACGGCGTTGGCCATGACGGTGATCGGCTGGTGCTCGGCGACCGGCTGCATCCAGCCGGGCATCGACTCGACCGGGACGTAGGCGCTCGACACGAACGTGAGCGGGAAGACCAGCAGCGACATGCCCTGGGCGGCCTGGGCGCTGCCCGCCATCAGGCCGATCCACACGAACAGCCAGGTGAAGGCGAAGCCGCACACCACGCACAGCCCGAACGCGGCCAGCGCCTGGGTCACCGTGCCGTGGACGCGGAAGCCGACGAGGAAGCCGATGGCGGTGGTGACGATCAGGCCCCAGGTGAGCAGCCCGGTGTCGGCGACCGCCCGCCCGGCGAGGAGCGCGCTCCGGGACACCGGCAGCGAGCGGAGCCGGTCGAAGAAGCCCTTCTCGACGTCCGCGGCCACGCCGGCCGACGCGCCGGTCCCGGAGAACAGCACGCCGGTCAGGACGTAGCCGGGCACGAGGAAGTCGACGTAGGGCACGGGGCCGGTGTCGATGGCGCCGCCGAAGACGTAGCGGAAGATGAGCAGGAACATCGCCCCCTGGATCGTGCTCACGACCAGCAACTGGGGCGTGCGGGCGAACTGGCGGACGGTCCGCCGGGCGACCTCGGCGGCGGCCGTGAGGGGGCCGGCGGTCCGCGGCGCGGGGGTGATGTCGAGGGTCGGGGCGGGGAGGGCGGGCGTGAGGACGGTCATGTCGGTCTCCGGTGGGTCGGGGCGACGGGACGGGCCGGCGCGGTCAGGCGGCGCCGGCAGGGGCGGGCGCGGGGGTGGGCTCCGGTGCGGTGCGGCCGGCGGCGTCGTCGCCGGGCGGCGCCCCGATCGGCTGGCCCGTGAGGCCGAGGAACACCTCGTCGAGCGTCGGGCGGCGCAGGCCGATGTCGTCGATGTCGACGCCCAGGTCGTCGACGGCCCGGACGGCCCGGGCCACCGCGGCCATGCCGCTCTCGACCGGCACCGTCACGCGGCGGCCGGGGACGTCGAGGCGCGGCTCGTCGCAGCCGATGGGGCCGAGCGCGGCGGCCAGCCGGTCGAGGTCGCCGGCACGGCGGGCGTGGATCTCGACCACGTCGCGGCCGGCCCGTGACTTCAGCTCGGTCGGCGAGCCCTGGGCGATGACGCGGCCGTGGTCGACGATCACCACCCGGTGGGCGAGCTGGTCGGCCTCGTCGAGGTACTGGGTGGTGAGCAGCACGTCGGTGCCGCCGGCCACGAGGGCCCGGATGGCGTCCCACAGCTCGGCCCGGCTGCGCGGGTCGAGGCCGGTCGTCGGCTCGTCGAGCAGCAGCAGGCGGGGGGCGCCGACGAGGCTGGCCCCGAGGTCGAGGCGGCGGCGCATGCCGCCCGAGTAGGTCCGGACCAGCCGGTCGGCGGCGTCGCACAGGCCGAGCAGGTCGAGCACCGCGCCGGCGTGCGACGCGGCGGCGCGGCGGTCGTGGCCGAACAGGCGGGCCACCATGGCGAGGTTCTCGCGGCCGGTCATGGCCTCCTCGACCGCCGCGTACTGGCCGGCCAACCCGATGACGCGGCGGACCCGGCGGGGATGGCGGGCGACGTCGATGCCGGCGACGGCGAGGCTGCCGCCGTCGGGGCGGACCAGGGTGGCCACGGTGCGGACGAAGGTGGTCTTGCCGGCGCCGTTGGGGCCGAGCACGGCAGTGACCTGGCCCGGTAGGGCCTCCAGGTCGAGCCCGGCGAGGGCGTCGACCTTGCCGAAGCGCTTGGTGAGCCCGCGGGCCTCGATGGCGGGGGCGCCGGGATCGGGGGTGACGTGGTGGTGGGCGCGCATGGCTCAGCTCCCTCCTCGGGTGTCGGGGGACGGGTCGGTGGTGGGCGCGGGTCCCGGGCCTGGCTGGTACCAGCTCCGCCACTCGTCGAGGCCGCCGAGGTTCCCGCCCACGATGTCGGCGACGAGCATGCGGGTGAACGCCAGCTCGGCCCGCAGGAGGGCCATCTGGTACTCGGACTCGATCATGTACAGGCGGGGGATGCCGCGCTTGGTGGCGCTCTCGTAGGTGGCCTCGAGCTGGTCGAGGGTCAGCTCCAGCGCCAGGCAGCGCTGTTCGAGGAGGGGCACGGCCTCGTCGGGCGGCAGCCCGGGCAGCTCGGCCAGCGCGGCCTCGTACTGGAGGTACTCCTTGACCGGGACAGCGACCAGGTCGGCCAGCCACTCGTTCATCTCGACCTTGCCGGCCTCGGTGATGGCGTAGACGGTGCGCTGCGGCCGGCGCCCCTCCTGGCGGGTCTCGACGGCCTCGATCAGGCCCCGCTTCTCGAGCCCCTCGACGACCCCGTACAGCGAGCCGTAGTTCAGCCTGATGCTCTCGTGCTTGGCCCGGCTGCGCATGGTCTGGGCCATCTCGTAGGGATGCATCGGCCGCTCGGCCAGGCAGCTCAGGACGGCCAGGGCGAGGGGGTTGGCACGGTGGCGGGGACTGGCCATGACTTGACCGTATATTTGACTCAGAGTATTTGGCAAGGGTTATTTGTTCGAGATCATTGGTTCGGGACCATATGCCCGGGTCCGCCGGTGGCGTCCGGCGGCCTCCCACGGGGCAAGCTGGCGGCATGGCATCCCTCGACGTCGGCCGCACGGGCATGCTGTTCGACCTCGACGGCACGCTCGTCGACAGCGTCTACCAGCACGTCCTCGCCTGGCGCGAGGCGCTGGCCGGGGAAGGCATCGACATCCCCGTGTGGAGCATCCACCGCAAGATCGGCATGAGCGGCGGCCTCTTCGCCCGGGCGCTGCTGCGGGAGACCGGTGCGCCGATCAGCGACGCGGCCGCCGAGCGGCTGCTCGCCCGCCACCGGGACGCGTTCGCCCCCTACGCGGCCGCGATCCGGCCGCTGCCCGGCGCCGCCGACCTGCTACGGCACCTCACCGCGGTGGGCGCCCCGTGGGCCATCGCCACCAGCGGCCGCCTCGACACCGCCGGGCCCACCCTGGCCGGGCTCGGCGTGCCCGAGGACGTGCCGGTGATCACCCGCGACCAGGTCGCCCGGGCCAAGCCCGATCCCGACCTGTTCCTGGCCGCGGCGCAGGCCCTCGGTCTGCCCATCGAGGACTGCGTGGTGGTCGGCGACAGCGTGTGGGACCTCCTGGCCGCCCGCCGGGCCCGGGCGCTCGGGGTCGGGCTCCTGTCCGGCGGCTACGGCACCGACGAGCTGCAGCGCGCCGGCGCGTTCCGGGTGTACGAGGACCCGGCCGACCTCCACCGGCACCTCGACGAGGTGGGCGTCCGCGACCCGGGCTGACGGCCCCGCCCCGGTCGCCGGGTCTCCGCGTCTCAGGCCACCCCTCCGGCACAGGTGCCCTCGGTGCAGCCGTGCAGCAGGTGGTGCAGGTGTTGTTGCAGCTCGACGACCTGGCCGCCGTTCAGCGGGTCGTAGCCGTGTTCCTCGATGACGCGGGCGACGGCGATCACCAGCGCGACGTTGAACCGCGGGTCGCCCTCACCGGGCGCGGGGAGGTCAGTGGCGTGACCGCACATCGGGACGTCCTTGGGGGTTCCGGTCGTGCC
>DASSGC010000167.1:0-3336 GCA_035693765.1 Acidimicrobiales bacterium | reverse complement strand
CCGCCCGGCCGCTATCGGCCACCCGACGACCTTCTCGCCTTCCTGGAGAGCCTGTGATCATGCCGACTCCAACAGCACGAGACCCCTGTCCCACCAGGACTTCAAGCGCCAAGTCGGCATAACCCGCTGCTCGGCATAATGCCACTCATGCCGAATTTGGCATGACGTGCACTACATGCGCAACCTGTTGACCCGGGTCTCGAAGTCCGCGCAGCCGATGGTCGCCACGCTCGTGCGCACGATCTTCGAGCAACCCGACGCCGCGTCGGTGTGGGCCCAGCACGCCCGCGTGGTCGAGCAACTGAACGAACGGTTCCCCGACGCCGCCGTCCACCTCGCTGAAGCGGCGACCGACGTGTTGGCCTTCACCGGGTTCCCCAAGGAGCACTGGCGCCAGATCTGGTCCAACAACCCCCAAGAGCGGCTCAACAAGGAACTCCGCCGCCGCACCGACGTCGTTGGGATCTTCCCGAACCGCGACGCCGTGATCCGCCTTGTCGGCGCCGTGCTAGCCGAACAACACGACGAGTGGGCTGTCGCCCGGCGCTACATGGCCGCCGAGGGCCTCGCCAAGGCCCGGCTCCGGATCATCACCGCCGACCTCGAGGAGGTGACCAGCCACACCTTGAGCGAAGTCATGTAAAACACCCATCGAGGCTGACGCGGTGACCGTCGCCTACACCACCTCTCGGGGCTTGGCCGCAGCCCAGGCCGATGACCCACGACTTCATCGCCAATCTGCTGGGGACGCTCGAGGACGTGTCCGTCCTCCGGGTGATCATCACCAAAACCGACTTCCCCGCACAACTTGCTCGCCAGGTGGCCGAGGGCGAGGCCGTGCTCCTGGAAGGCACCGAGACCTTCTACGCAGAGTTGGAGCTGCGGGATCGTGATCACGTGATCGCCGTGGATTGCCGACCGTCCGATGGCATCGCCGTGGCCGTCAGGCTCGGCCTGCCGATCGTCGCGGCCGACGAGCTGGAGCCGGTCTTCGCCCCAGCCTGAGACGACAGCCTCAACGTCCCCTACCGCCGGATAAGCGAGACGCCAGTGACGCCGTCCACCGATCTGATGCCCTGGGCCGGTGCCGCTGGTCTGGGCAACGTGTGTTTCCCCAGGTGACCGTGGAGAGGATCGAGTGTGAGCCCTGGCAGTGTCGGGGCTGCGTTCGTCTGCACGTACGCCTGTCGCTGCCTCATAGTGTCGTGTTGTGCGGGTTGCTGTCGAACAGG
The DNA here is from genome assembly GCA_035693765.1 of Acidimicrobiales bacterium. Lineage (GTDB taxonomy): Bacteria > Actinomycetota > Acidimicrobiia > Acidimicrobiales > VFJN01 > ZC4RG19. The sequence continues at coordinate 2,104 of DASSGC010000167.1, read as the reverse complement.
TCATCCAAACCGCATCGAACGTGCTCAGGGGCGACTTCACGGCTCGCGAAGCGATCACGATTCTCGCCACCCTGACACGCGAAGCTGTGCCCGCTGCCCGCGAGCTACGCGACACCGATCCTGATCGGGCCAACTCCTACCAGGAGCTGATCCTGGTCATCGGCCGGGAACTGCGAGGTCGCGCGGACGAGTGCGATGACGCGCGTGACCTTCGTGCGGTGATCGACGATCTTGCCAAGGTGCTGCGCGCGTTGGAGTAACACGGTCGCCGTCGGGGCAATGCCGTCGGCGGGCCTACGAGCGATCGAGCCCGGCGGCGAGGCGGGCCATGACTCGACCGTAGCCCGGGAGTTCAGCGGGCTGGCCGGGCGACCCGCTCGGGGCGGGCCTGGTCTGGGGGATCCCCACGGCGGTTGCGAGCAGCGCTGCCGCCTCAGTGTGGAAGTACCGGGAAACGACGCGGTCGTAGAACGTCAACCCGCTCGCTCCGGCACCAACGGCGACCGCGTTGAGCGCCAGTCGTCCGGCAGCGATGCCCGCCTCGAGTTGGGCGGCCCGATAGCCACGGCCGCGCAACGTGTCGAGGAGCGGATCGAGAAGTGCTGCGTGGAAGACCGTGTACGCGGAGTCACCGCCCAAGGGCTGGTCGAGGCAGAGGTGGCTACCGGCGCCGCGGGGATCGTCGCTGCGGGTGAGGCCCTCGAACCCTGCGGCGGCGGTGTAGCGGTACCCACCCGGTTCGGCGTCGGCGACGTCGTGCACGCTGACGAGGTGCTCGAGCAATGTGCCCGCGGGCGCAGCGTCGAAGGGCACGGCGCGAGCGGCCGCAGCCAGGCCCCACTCCAGCAGCGGCGACGGCGCCCGCCGGCGGCGGAACAGCCGGGTGGAGCCCCGGCGCAAGATGACGTTCTCGACCCGGTCGTGGGGGTCTGGGTCGGGAGGAGGGTCGACCATGGCCGGTGCCGGCCTTGAAACCGCCAGGGCCGCCTGCTGCCAGCCGGCGACTGAATCCGGGTCGAGAGCGGTCTCCGCGTGAGCCTCCACAACGAGCGGGAAGCGCAGCACGCGACGTGCGACCGGATCGGCACGCGCTGCGACCGGTTCGAGCGCATCAGGTGAGGGCAGGCGTAGCTCACCGCTGCCGAACCGGACCAAGGCAAGGGGCACCTCGTCGACGCCGTCGATGCCGACCAGCGCGGCCACCGCCGAGTCCGGGAACCCGGCCAGGACCTGGGCGGGAACGCCGTAGGCATCGGCGGCTGCCAACAGGTTGGCCAGCATTGCGCCAGCGTCCCACCACAGGTGCCGCCAACCCCGTTCCCCATACTTCCAGCAAGTACGGAACGGGATGCCGGTGAGCACCAGGGTCGGTTCGTCGCAGACGTGCACACCTCGGCGCAGCCGAACCAGGGCGTGATCGAGGGGGTGGTAATGGCGCACATCCTCACCCACGACGTACACCTCGACGGGATGGAGGTTGCCCGCCGACATCGATGACCGGAACCAAACAGGACCGCCGTCGGCCGTGCGCGCCACCCGGGTGATGCCCGCAGCAAGAAACAGCAGCGTGCCCAGCAGACTGTCGTCAAGGCGACCCGGCTCGACGTCGCGGCCCGACAGCACATCGACGGCCGGCAACGACGACGGCCGCAGCTCCCTCGGCAACAAGACGGCCTCGACGCCCGTGTATGTCTTCAACGGCGCCGGCCGGTTCGTCGGATCCAGCGGCGGGAACGCCAGCAGCCGGTCACGGTGGGCTGGCGCCTCGCCATGCATCGTCGAGCGATGAAGAGCATCAACCGACCGCCAACCGTTCACCGACCCAGTCTGCAGGGTTGAACGCACACCTCCCCGAACGCGACCGGCGGCCTGTCCTGACCAGCGCTCGCGACACGGGCTCCGGCTACGGCTCTCATGCTTCGCTGGATGTGTCCAGTCCACCCGGCGGGCGAGTACCCCCTACCGCCGGATCGGTGAGCATGGTCCGCAATCCGTTCTGACCACGCGTCGTCGTGACAACTGAAGCCCGAATCGCCCTCATCGGCAGACCGTCGAGGGCACATCGAACGCCATTGTCACCCATCAACTGAAGCCGTGATGTAAC